>JALOMY010000192.1 GCA_025455225.1 Cyclobacteriaceae bacterium
ACCGATTCCTTACACAGCGAGACCTTCGTTTATTATGTCAAAAGAAAAATTTATTGAGTCCATTAATAAGGCCTACGCCATGAATGGACCTTCCATGTATTTAGGAGCGGGCGTGTTAAACGGTGAAGTCGTTCCGGAAGCAAAAGTTAACCTTTCCCTGCGGATGATGAACCGCCACGGACTGGTAACAGGCGCTACCGGTTCGGGTAAAACCCGTACCCTCCAGCTTATTGCAGAGAAACTTTCTTCAGAGGGTATCCCGGTGTTCATGCCGGATATGAAAGGCGACCTATCGGGTATTGCGATGGAAGGCACCGTGAACGATAAAATTAAAGAGCGTGCTGATTTGCTCGGTATTTCTTACCAGCCTTCAGGTTTCCCCATCGAGTTGTATTCATTGAGTGGAAAAGTGGGTGCGCAGATGCGGGCAACCGTGACAGAATTCGGCCCGGTGTTGCTGAGTAAAATTCTCGAGCTGAACGATGTGCAGACCGGTGTGCTCATGATTCTTTTCAAATATGCCGATGATAAAGACCTGGCCGTTGTAGATCTCAATGATCTGAAAAAGCTACTGAGTTATTTATCCGAAGGAGAAGGAGCACTTGAAATCAAAGATTCTTATGGAAAAATCAGCACGACAACAGCAGGAACAATTCTGCGAAAAATTGTAGCACTGGAGCAACAAGGAGTTTCGCATTTGTTTGGAGAAAAATCCTTTGACATCGATGATTTGTTTGAAAAGGTTGACGGGCGCGGTGTGATCAGTTTACTTAACGTATCCGATGTTCAATCGCAGCCGGTTGTATTTTCTACGTTTATGCTGGCGTTGCTGGCCGAGCTCTACCAGGCTTTGCCTGAAGCAGGCGACCTTGATAAACCCAAGCTGGTCTTCTTTATTGATGAAGCCCACTTATTATTCAAAGACGCACCCAAGGCTTTCATGGAACAGATCGACCAGGTGATTCGATTAATCCGGTCGAAAGGTGTTGGTGTTTTTTTCTGTACCCAGTTAACCCAGGATGTACCATCATCGGTTTTATCACAATTGGGCAACCGGGTTCATCACGTCATTCGTGCCTTCACACCGAATGATGTGAAAGACCTGAAAGAAACGATCAAGACCTTTCCGCGTTCGGAATTCTACGAAATGGAAAAGCAGTTCACGCAGTTGGGCATTGGGCAGGCATTCATAACAGTTCTCAACGAGAAAGGCATACCAACCGAAACAGTAGTAACTCATCTTTGTCCGCCACAAAGCTATATGGGACCGCTTTCTTCACAGGCTTACCAGCAACAATTGGATCAATCCGATATGTACCGGAAATACAAGGAGGCCATTGATCCGCAGAGTGCGTTTGAAGTGCTCTCGCAAAAGATGGAGATGATCCGCGAAAAGCAGGAGATGGAACGACAGCGGGAAGAATATACGCGTTCACAAACCCGAACAACATCGTCCCGTTCCGGATCAACAACTTCAACCGGAAGGAGGCGGGCACAGAAGAGCACCTTTGAGCAGGTGATGAATTCAACCGTTACACGCCAGATCGGGCGTGAAATTGTTCGCGGTGTTTTCGGTGTCTTGTTCGGATCTTCCAGCCGCAGGCGGTAAGTACACGTGTTCAAAATTTTTTGATTGACCGGATTAATTACTTCTGGCATTCAGAAGACATCTCCCGAATCAACTAACAAACTAAGGTCTCATGCGTTTTTATTCAATTCCATTTAACTGAATTCGAAACATGACCACCGAACTGATTCTGCGCTATTTTCACTTCATCAGCATTTTTGTCATCGTTGGCACCCTGGTGTCGGAACATCTTCTTTTGAAGAATCAATTAACCCGATCCGAGATTGGCAGGCTCGCACGCATTGATGGTGTTTATGGTTTGGCGGCTGTTGTGTTGGTGGGTGTTGGCTTAACGTTGTGGCTGGGCAGTTATGGCAAACCGGCTATCGTGTACAGCAAGAACTGGATCTTTCATACTAAGCTTACCTTGTTTATCATTATCGGGTTATTGTCTATTTATCCCACGGTCTTCTTTCTGAAAAACCGCAAGGGAAATCCGGATGAAGTGGTACAGGTTCCTCCTGTACTTTTCTGGTTGTTGCGTTTCGAATTGATACTGTTAGTTATCATCCCCTTATTAGCCGGAATGATGGCACGTGGCATTGGTTATTTTGGTGAGTAATAGCGCGGCTTCGCAAACGGAAATTCAGTATTTTCGGAAAGCGCTGAAAATGGATCGTGTGTTTCCAGGCGCATTCATACCAGAGCAGAAGACCGTAAGTAAATACGTTAACCAATCCATACTGTTTTATGAATTCATTTACACAACACGTTAGCCGCAGAGATTTTATCGGCAAAGTTGGTACAGCCTCAGCATCCGTTCTGTTATCAAGCCTTCCTGTTTTTGCAAGCCCTGCTGTTCAAAAGCGTGTTGCCCTGGTAGGAACGGGAATACGCGCTCTCGATATGTGGTCACGCGATCTAGTTCAGTCTTACCCGGATAAAGTTTCTTTTGTCGGTTTGTGCGACATCAATCCGGGAAGGTTGGAATTTTTCAAACGGGCCACCGGATTTACCTGCCCGACCTTTACCGATTTTGAAAAGATGATGAAGGAAACCAAACCCGATCTTCTCATTGTCACCACGGTAGACGCCACCCATCATGAATTCATCATTCGCGGAATGGAGCTGGGTGCGGATATAATAACCGAAAAGCCCCTCACCACCGATGAACAGAAATGCGAAGCCATCCTTCAGGCAGAAAAGCGAACCGGTAAAAAAGTTTTAGTTACATTCAATTACCGGTATTCACCCCAACGGGCTAAAATTTATGAACTGCTGCGAAGCGGTACCATTGGTACACTCACTTCTGTAGATTTTCATTGGTACCTCGATGTTCATCATGGAGCGGATTACTTCCGGAGATGGCATCGGTTAAAGGAGAAAAGCGGTACTCTTTGGGTGCATAAAGCGACCCATCATTTTGATTTGCTGAATTGGTGGATTGAATCCGATCCATCCGAAGTTTATGCTACAGGCGCGTTGAATTTTTACGGAAAGAATAATTCCTTCCGCCACACGCACTGCCGCCCATGCCCGCACAAAAGTTCGTGTTCTTTTTACTGGGATATCAATCGCGATAGTTTACTCACCAACCTGTATGTGAACAATGAAAAACACGATGGCTACCTGCGCGATGGTTGCGTGTGGAAGGAAGATATCAACATTTACGATTCGATGGCCGCCACAATCCGGTACGAAAACGGTGTGCAGGTAAGTTATTCCCTTACCGCCTATTCACCGTACGAGGGCTACCGTATAGCCTTCAATGGAACCAAAGGAAGAATTGATGCATGGATTGAAGAAAGCAACCCGGTTGAGCCAAAGGAGTATGATGAAATTGTGGTAACGAAAAATTTTAGCACGCGTGAATTCATCCGCGTGCCGCACAGCAGCGGGCATGGCGGTGGCGACCGGTTAATGAAAGACAGCATCTTTCGCGTGAATACCAACGACCCGTTGCATCAGTCGGCCAGTGTGCGCGATGGTGCTTTGTCCATTCTCGTTGGCATTGCTGCCCGAACCAGTTGTGAAACCGGTGCACCCGTAAAAATTGCAGACCTTACTTCGATCAAGCCCGGAATGAAGCGGCAGTTTGTGCAGGGATAGTTGATGGCGTATGGTTATTATTCACCGGCATACGGATCTTTGATCCGTTTTTGCTCATACCGGATGTCGGAGAATTTTGCTTCGCACCTCGTACCTGTAGGAGATTGTGAATGAAATCCCACCCGAAAACCGGGCTTCAAATCAAACTGCAAGTGACGGACGAGGAAATACTTCTTCCCGTCTTCACTGTAATACAAGGTAATTACATTACCCGCTTTAGCCAGTTTATAATAGATTTTGTTCTTTTTGTACTCCACGGAATTACAGTCGTCTGAGATGTTTTTGGTTACCACACTCACCACACGTTTGGCACCTGTATAATCTTTTTCAAAACAGAATTTCACCCAATTCAAACTGTCCTGCTTAATTACCAGGCAACCGGCATCCCATTTATTGGTAAAGGAATGTTCAATGGCGGTGGACAAAACAAAATCCTCATCGGCAGCAAAGAGAAGTTTAGGCGCATTATCGGTATTGTACGTGGCATTGGGATCACGGAACATATCCGTTTTTTCTCCGGCAATAATGGTTAACACATTTCCGGTGAAGGAATAATCCAACGGCTTATTTTCCCAGGCGAGGTTGTGTGGAATGGAAGGAATGGTAAACACTGCGGGCTGAGCAAATGCGATCGAAGAGGCCATCATTAACCAGGCTAAAAGAAAGGATTTCATAATCGATGATTTAGAGAGGAAGTTACGCAGGAAACGTCAAAGTAGAAATGCAATCTCCGGATTGATCATCCGTAACAAAAAATTTCAGGGATTGCTTCGGGTTCGTCTTTCCTTTATTGCCTGTTTCTCACGCTGGGTTATAGAGTTGTCGTTGCGGCCGGTAATTACCTTCCGGCAATTCGGTTCACCGCAGGTGCAGACAAAGGAAGGCAAGGTGTCGTTCAGCAATTCGGCATAATCGAGCGTTAATTCTTCCCCGGCTTGAATATCCCGAAGGGCAACCAGGTTCAATCCATCATACGTTGTGTTCGGATTGCAACTATGATTTTGCGGAGCCCAGACTTCGGGTTTCAGATCCCAGAGAATATAAACTTCATCCGATATTGGGTAGGCATAATGGCGAAACTCTTCCTGCTGCTGTTTTGACCAATGCTCTTCCACATGCCGTTTGGTAACGAGGCGTTGGGCAGCTTCTTCCAGTTCAAAGATCGCTTCTCCTTTTTTAATTTGAGTCTGCGCTACAATGCCATACCCATTAATAGAGTTTCCCTGAACGCGGTATTTCTTTTGGCGCGCCTTGTGCCGGGCCATCCCTTCTTCGATAATGTGCTTGAGAAATCCTTCCTTACCAATCGGATCGTAGTTGAGAATATAGTCGGCAGAGCCTTCATATCCATCTTCATAAAAAACTGAACAGGTGAAATTCACTTCCAGGAAGTAAATCTCTCCGTTTACATCCACGCGGAAATCCATGCGTGCATATCCTATTCCGGAGAAACCCGTGAAGATGCGTTCGGCTGATGAGCGGAGTCTTGCTTCAAGTGCATCGTCTGCAATGGGTTGGTTAACCTGGGTATGAAGATCGTTGGTCTTCAAAGAATAGGTTTTAAACTTATATCCTTCAGGAAACTGGTACTCAACCGGTTTGAACGTGATGCAACCCCGATCCGGCAGTGGTCGTGCTGCCACCAGTACGGTAAATTCACGGCCATCAATATATTCTTCCACAAGGATCTCATCATAACCTTGTGAAAGCAGATTCTGCACCTTACGCTGAAGCTCTTCATTATTGGTTACCCGTGAATGTTCATCAATCCCCAGGCTGTCACCGGCTTTGGCCGGCTTCACAAAAAGCGGATAGGTAAGGTGCCTGACTTTTTCATCCAAACCTTTCACCTGGCTCACTTCCGCGAAAAGCGGAGTCTTCACACCGGCACAGTACGCTACGTATTTCATCAACGGTTTGGAAGGATCGTATAAAACTGTATTCGGCCCGGTATAGGGAAGGTTGAGCAAATCCAGTGAGTGAATCACATCAATGGAGGGAATGGACCAATCCAAATATCCCTCGCATAGATTCACAAAGATGTCGTACTTCTGCTTGCGCAGATCCTTCAGCTGTTTGTAAACGGTTAATTTATTAAGGAATACGTGATCGACCTGATGACCAGGA
>JALOMY010000193.1 GCA_025455225.1 Cyclobacteriaceae bacterium
TAAGCTACCCTCAGATCGCCTACCATTCCCGGTAAACCTGATTCATTTGATTCTTCTGCTTTTGGAGCAAATTGCAGGTAGTATAAAACACCTACTGCAACCAGCAGAACGATGTTAAGTATAATGGAAATATTCTTCATGCCGATGAATTTAGGCCGCAAATATAAGGAATGGAACCATCCTCCCAAGGCCCGGATTGGAAATTACCTCATCAATAGTCTTGTATATCAGCTGGTTTCCTCGGCCTTGGTTTGAAATGAATACAAGGTTGAATCGAGTTGGAGGCTATCGTTATTAAAGTCGCGGATGAATTTCTCAATAATACCGGGTGTAATTTCATCAACATGGAGTCCGATATCGAGCGCTATTCCAAAATCAACATGAATATCCATGTCAACATGTTCCTTCACTTTAACCTGGTCTTCCTCCTCAAGTTCCATAATTACCTCGGCCATGAATAATCCGATTTCTTCTTCCCGGTCATCCAAAGCTTCCAGGTTTCCGTTCTCGTCTTCATCGTAATTGATTTTTTTATAATCTGGAAAATGCTGAGCTGCTCTATGTTCAGCAATTTCAAATAATTCACTCTCGTGCTGAAGACGAAGGGTATACATTACGGCATCGTAAATTACCTCACTGCCTTCGTAGTTACCCGTGAAATAGAAGTGTGCATATTCTTCAGATTGCTCATCCGAATCATCATACAGGAAGGATCGACCCGAGGCCTCAATCCTTTTCTTGTAATTGTTAATAACGGACGGATCAAATCCCTTGTTCTCCTGTTTGCTCATGATCTGTTTTTTATTGGTCTAATCAAATAAAAAAATCTGCAGGGATTTTATCCATGATAAAGGTCATGATAGTTAGCGATTTTTACCCGATTTAGCTGATTCTTGTTACTCTTTCTCTTGAAACCATCCGGCATACATGGGATAATTCCGGGCCGTACGTTGAATCACCTCTTTCATGTTATCACCCGTATCTTTAACCCGTTTGGCCGGTATTCCTGCATAAATGCTGTTGGGTTCTACCTGGGTTCCGGGTAAAACCACCGCACCTGCTGCAATAACTGAGCCCGACCCTATAATCGCATCATCCAGGATTATTGCTCCGATACCCACCAGTACATTATCCTCAATGGTACATCCATGCACTACTGCATTATGGGCAATTGAAACGTTGTTACCAATAACCAGCTTTGCCTTTTGATACGTGCAGTGAAGCACAGCACCATCCTGAATGTTGGTGTTATTACCAATAGTAATGGAATGCACATCACCCCGGACTACGGCATTAAACCACACGGTACAATTATCGCCCATGATTACTTCACCAATGATAACGGAACCTTCTGCCAGGAAACAATTTTCTCCAAATCTGGGCGTAAACCCCCGAACTGAAATAATAGAAGCCATGTATCTTTTATTGATTATCCTTCGATATGGAATTTCACTTTGGTAGCCAACATATCAAATTATCCTGACAAGATGTCACTTTCATCAAATAATGTTATTTTTGCTGCCTGATTTTTACAAAATGGAGCATTTGATTGAAGATTTACCGGTTTTGGATGGATCGGAAGCTTGTGAAACATTTACTGTTTCCAAGGATCAGGACACCGGTAAAAAGCGGAAGTTGTACATCGAAAGCTATGGCTGTCAAATGAATTTTTCAGACAGCGAAATTGTGGCCTCCATACTCCATAAAGAAGGCTTTGATACCACGTCTGAAATTCAACTTGCCGATGTTGTATTTCTTAACACCTGTTCCATCCGTGAAAAGGCTGAGCAGACCGTTAGGAACCGGCTTACACAGATCAACACACTAAAAAAACAAAAACCCGACTTACTCGTTGGCATTTTGGGCTGCATGGCTGAACGGCTAAAATCAAAATGGCTGGAAGAAGAACGTATTGTCGACCTCGTTGCAGGCCCGGATGCGTATCGGGATCTGCCAAAACTTATCGAGCAGGTAGATGAAGGAGAAAAAGCAGTAAATACTTTCTTGTCGAGGGAAGAGACTTATGCCGACATTTCTCCGGTACGGTTGAATTCAAACGGAGTTACCGCCTTTATCTCCATTATGAGGGGGTGCGATAACATGTGCACATTTTGCGTGGTGCCGTTTACACGGGGCCGCGAACGCAGCCGCGACCCGCATTCCATTGTCGCAGAAGCTAAAGACTTATTTGAACGTGGTTACCGCGAGGTAACGTTGCTTGGTCAGAATGTTGACTCTTATAAATGGAGTTCGGAAGAAAACAACAAATCCTTGCTTGAGAAAAAAGGAATCAATGAAGTTGTCAATTTTGCCGGGCTTCTTGAAATGGTTGCACAGGTAAATCCATTGCTACGGGTACGGTTTTCAACTTCCCATCCGAAAGACATTACGGATGATGTATTGTATACCATGGCCCGGTATGAAAACATCTGCAAGTACATTCACCTTCCGGTTCAAAGCGGTAATTCAAGAATACTGGAACTGATGAATCGGGGATATACCCAGGAATGGTATCTGAATAAAGTAAAACGAATTCGTGAAATCCTCGGAGAAGATTGCGGCCTTTCTTCCGACATGATTACCGGATTTTGTTCTGAGACCGAAGAAGAACATCAGGATACCTTGAGCCTGATGAACCAGGTTCAGTTTGATTTTGCTTACATGTTCTTTTACTCAGAGCGTCCCGGAACACTGGCCGCCAAAAAATATCCGGATGATGTTCCGGAAGAAGTTAAAAAAAGAAGGCTTCAGGAAATCATTCAGTTACAAACCAGGCATTCGCTACAGCGTAATCGACTGGATGTCGGTAAAGTTCACCAGGTACTGATTGAAGGTTATTCAAAAAAATCAACTGACTTTCTTCAAGGACGCAATTCAGCTAATAAGGTTATCGTTTTTCCAAAAGAAGATTTTACTAAAGGACAGTATATTGATGTGCTTGTGCACGATTGCACGGGTGCTACATTGTTAGGAAAAGGAGTTCATTAAAATGAATTTTACAGAGGCAGAGATACAAAGCGTTAAGCAGCGGTTTGGCATTATTGGAAATTCACCTATGCTGAACAATGCTGTGCGGGTAGCCATGCAGGTTGCACCAACAGACATGTCTGTGCTCATTACCGGTGAAAGCGGAAGCGGAAAGGAATCCTTTTCAAAGATCATTCATAATTTAAGTCACCGTAAACATGGGCAGTTTATTGCCATCAACTGCGGATCGATACCTGAAGGCACAATTGACTCCGAACTTTTTGGCCACGAAAAAGGATCGTTCACCGGAGCACACGAGGCCCGAAAAGGATACTTTGAAGTAACCAATGGAGGTACCATTTTCCTCGATGAAATCGGGGAAATGCCACTGGGTACACAAGCCCGGTTGTTGCGTGTTTTAGAGAACGGTGAATTCATTAAAGTAGGCTCTTCCAAAGTTCAAAAAACGGATGTAAGGGTTGTTGCCGCAACCAATATTGATTTGCATCAGAAAGTGTCTGAAGGAAAGTTTCGGGAAGATCTTTATTATCGATTAAGCACGGTCCCCATTTTTGTTCCTCCATTGCGTGATCGGGGTAAGGATGTTGAATTGCTTTTCCGGAAATTTGCCACCGATTTTGCTGAAAAGTACAAGGTAAAACCAATTTCACTGACTGACGATGCTAAGGAGGTACTGCTGAAATACAGGTTCCCGGGTAATATCCGTCAGTTAAAAAACCTGGTAGAACAAATATCAGTTTTGTCCACCGATATCAAGGAGATTACAGCAGAAAGACTGTTGCATTATCTGCCCCAGGAGAAGACGTTACCGGCCCTTTTTAAAAGCAATGGCGATAAAGATGCCATATCAGAACGCGACATCCTGTATAAAGTACTCTTCGATATGAAGAAGGACATGGTGGATCTGAAAAAAATTGTACTTGAACTCTATCACAATCAAGGCAAAGCCACTCAACTGGTAAAAGATCACCCTTCCCTATTCGAAGGTATTGAACAAACCAGTGAACCGGTTGTGTTGAATATTCCCGCAGCAGAATCACAAGACCATACACTTAATGAAGAAGAAATTCAGGACATCACGCATGAAACCGAGGAAGATTCTCTTTCTATTGAGAAAAAAGAAAAGGAATTGATCATCCGGGCTTTGCAAAAGAATAATAACAAGCGCAAATACGCGGCACGCGATTTGGGTATCAGTGAACGAACTTTATATCGGAAAATAAAACAATACGACCTTGATCAATAAGCGGGCGATACAATCTGCACTTACCACTTGTTCAGCATTAATCACTTTAATGGTTGTTTCAGTTTGGATTTCATCGTGTGGTGTTTATTCATTCAGCGGATCGGGAACCAGCGCTCAAACTATTGCAATCGAAGAATTTTATAACAACACCGATTTGGGCCCGGCTAACCTGGCACAAACCTTTACCAACCAGCTGAAGGATTACATGATTCAGAATACCAACCTGAGTGTTGTGCAGACAAATGGTGAATTACAAATGGAGGGTATTGTTACCGGCTTCCAGGTGTCACAAATTGCACCTGTTGCCAGCGGGGATCCTACCAAGATCGATGCTGCAGCACAAAGTCGCTTAACCATAACCGTTCGCGTTACTTATACCAATACGCTCGATGAATCGATGAGTTTTAAGGATAAGTCGTTTTCTTTTTACCGTGACTTCAACAACGAACTTAACTTAACGGATATTCAGGATGCACTGATCCGACAGATTTTCGACCAGATTATACTCGACATCTTCAATGCTTCAATTGCCAATTGGTAAAAATTATATAATTTTACTGAGGCTCAGATTGTTGTGGATAAAAATCAATTTAATTTATTGCTAAAGGATTTTGTTTCGTCCTCTTCTTTGGAGGCTGATCATATTCTTGCATTGTCCAAACAATATCCCTATTGCCAGGTACTGCATGCGTTGATTGCCAGGATGTCTCACGATCATTCATGGAGTTCTCATCAACAACTATTGCAAACTGCTGCTGTGTACAGTACTGACCGTGCGGTTCTAAAAGATGTCATTACCAAACTGCATCCAATTGTTATTGTTCCCGTTGAGAATAGTGTTGAAACCATTGTAAAACCTGTTAAAAAAGGCCCGGTCGATTACGCTGAAGAAGTTATTCATGATCTCGAAAAACTTACTCAACTCCGAAAAGATTTTGAACACTTGTTTATTGAAGAAGCCGGGCAACCAGGTACGGGTATTGAATCATCTGAACCTCCTGCAGCTCAGGAAGTAAAGGCAAAATCAACAAGTCCACGTAAATCTTCTAAACGACAACGGTTAATTGAACTCGCGAGGGAATTAAACACCAGGGAAACGGAAAACAAGGAAGAAACACAATCAACTCAACAGGAACTTGATCCATTAATTGAGGAACTTCAATCCACCCGAAATGAAATTCAACCTCAAAATGACAAAACCAAGGAGCAAATCGAATTGATTGATCAGTTTATTAAGACATCAGGTTCACGTGTACAACCGAAATCAACCGAAAAGGAAAATGAAGACCTGGCTTCATCCCTGAAGTCCGGAGTATTCAGCGATAATATTGTATCCGAAACTCTGGCAGAAATCTTAGTGCGGCAAGGTAAAAAGGAGAAAGCCATCGAAGTGTATAAAAAGCTGATTTGGAAGTTTCCGCAAAAAAAGGCTTACTTTGCGTCTCAAATTGAGGAATTAAAGAAGTAGTATGTTTACGTTCATCGTTGGAATCATCATTTTCGTTTGTGTTTTACTAATACTGGTTATCCTGGCTCAAAAT
>JALOMY010000194.1 GCA_025455225.1 Cyclobacteriaceae bacterium
TTGTCAAACTACCCCGTATCGCGCTGGCGCGATAAGCTGGTGATCCGGCAGGCCGGAAAGAAATCATTTGATCTGCAGGTAAAAGATCAGGAAGAAAAAATCAGCTATGGAATATACATCCATGAAGTGCTGGCGCGGATTGAATACCGGGATGAATTGGAAAAGGCCCTTTACCGGGCCGTAACGGATGGCATCATTACTACAGTGGATAAAGAAATCGTTTTGAATGAACTGAATCAGTTGTTTACCAATGCTACCATTGCTTCATGGTTCGATCGCACCTGGCAGGTCCGCACGGAAGTGCCCATCCTTCAACCGGGCGGAAAAGAAAATCGCATCGATCGGTTGTTAACGAAGGGCAATGAAGCCGTGGTAATTGATTTTAAAACAGGTGTGCCATCGCGGGCTGATCATGAACAGGTACTGACGTATATGAATATTTTGAAACAAATGAATTTTACAGAAGTGAGTGGCTATGTATTGTACGTACGTACCGGTGAAGTGGTGGAAGTGAAGAGTGGAAAAGGAAGAGGTATGCAGAAAAAAGACAAGGGGCAGCTGGGGTTGGGGATTTAATACTCATTTAGGTGTTTTATCTGTTTGATATTGGATGATACTGATTACGTGTTGAGTGAAGTGAAAAAGAATTTTAAATCGAGCCCGGAATGAATTCGTTTTTATACGATACCGCTAAAAGCATCATCAGCGATTACCCGAAACCGGAGGAACTCACATTGGTTTTCCCCAACCGAAGGGCTATTCTTTATTTCCGCAAGCACTTCAGCGAACTGATCAGCAAACCGGTGTTTGCTCCGCGCATGCTGACCATTGAGGAATTCATTGCCGGATTTTCTTCGCATCGTGAACCTGATCAGCTTGAACTGGTTCACCGGCTTTACCGAACCTATCAGCAGATTGTAAAGTTGGATGAACCCTTCGATAAATTTTATTTCTGGGGGGAGATGCTGCTGCGTGACTTCAATGAAGTAGACAAATACCTGGTAGATGCTGCGCTGCTTTTCAAAGACCTGAGCAAGCAGAAGGAACTTGATGCAGTGTTCGATTACCTCACGGAAGACCAGCGGAAATTCCTGATGGACTTCTGGGGTAATTTTAAGGGAGAACTCACCCTGAATAAACAAAAATTTTTGGAACTATGGCGCCACCTGGCGGATGTCTACCAGGCTTACCGTCAGCAACTATTATCGGAGGGTCTGGCCTATGAAGGTCTGCTCCATCGCGAAGTAGCTGAACGTATAGCGGAAGAAGAAGTAACGGGTACTTATGCATTCATAGGTTTCAATGCATTAACCAAAGCGGAGGAACTGATCATCACACATTTTACCACACACGGAGCCCGCTTGTTTTGGGATCTGGATGATTATTACGTCAATAATAAAATCCAGGAAGCTGGAGAATTTTTCCGTGAGTATCAGCAGCACCCGGTGCTGGGCATGACTTTTCCTTCAATCATTCCCGCCAATTTCCGTTTACCGAAATCCATCCATGCTATTGGAGCCACGCAGCCAATAGGGCAGACTAAGATTATGAGCCAGCTGGTGCAGGAACAATTCAGTGCCGGCATGAAGGCAGAAGAAACATTAATTGTGCTTCCTGATGAAAAACTGTTGATGCCGGTGTTGCACGGTATCAGTGGTTCTGTGGATAAGCTCAATGTAACAATGGGGTATTCACTTATTCAAACACCCTTGTTCTCGCTGGTGGAACTGCTAATGGAGTTACAGGAACGAAAGCGGGGAAATGAATTTTCGTATCGGCCTGTGCTGGGTATCCTGAACCATCCATACGGCATTGCTCCCGATCCGGACAATGCCGCCATGAAACGCCATGAGATTATAGAAAAAAACTGGATACAAATACCGGCTGGCTTCCTCGCCAGTGGTAATGACTTGCATCGTACAATATTCCGTTTTATTGAGATTGAGTCATGCACATCTTATCTGCGCGAAGTGATGCTGGCGCTGGGCGCTATTCCTTCTCTTTCCGATTTTGATAAGGAATATGCGTGGCACTTTCTGAAAGCATTGAATCGGTTGGAAGAAATAGTTGGTAGCACCGTTGCCGACTGGGCATCCTTCCTCCGACTCTTCCGGCAATACATGCGTTCATTGAAGATTCCGTTCAGTGGTGAGCCGTTGCAGGGCCTCCAGGTGATGGGCATGCTCGAGACGCGTAACCTAGACTTTAAAAATGTATTTCTGCTTTCCCTTAATGAAGGGGCTCTTCCTTCCGGTGGAGGTAATGGTTCATATATTCCTTACAACATCCGAAAAGCCTATCATCTGCCAACTGTTGAGCATAAGGATGCGATGTATGCGTACCTGTTCTATCGCCTGTTGCAACGAGCTGAAAATGTTTATCTCTTTTATAATACAGAAACGGACCTGATCGGGCAGGGAGAGATGAGCCGCTTTCTGCAGCAACTCATTTTTGAGAGTGGTATGCCGATCTCAATGGGTGTGCTGCACAATGAAATTAAACCAGCACCCGGTATGCCCATCAGCATTCCTAAAGACGAAAGCATACTGGAGGCATTACGAAATATCAATAAGCGCCAGGGAGACTATGGTGGTTTTTCACCTTCGGCTTTGAACAACTACATCGAATGCCGGCTGAGGTTCTTCTTTCAGAACGTAATGCGTATTCGCGAAGCAAAAGAAGTTGAGGAGGAAGTAGATGCCCGAATGATGGGGGATATTGTACATAAGGTGTTGGATAAATTTTATCTCGGTCTCATTGAGAAAAAGCAAAGTAAGCAGGTAGACACTAAAGACTTTCAGAATTTTGAAAAGGTGGTAGAGCAACTGCTGGAAGATGAAATTAAGAAGTATTACAACATCAGCCCAGATAAGGAATTGCGGTATGAGGGACAACTGAGACTTGTGCGTGATGTGGTACATAAATTCAT
Organism: Cyclobacteriaceae bacterium; assembly: GCA_025455225.1. Taxonomy (GTDB): domain Bacteria; phylum Bacteroidota; class Bacteroidia; order Cytophagales; family Cyclobacteriaceae; genus UBA2336. Next base: position 2,930 of record JALOMY010000194.1, read on the forward strand.
TCACCAAATCATTAGCCGTGATAAAGAATATGCCCCATTTACAATGGAGGGACTGGAGCAGAAGTTATATTGTTCACTGCCTGTAAGCGGTGAACCCGAGGAAATTATTATAAGCGGCATCATCGACCGCATTGACAGGAAGGACGGCCTCGTTCGGATTGTGGATTACAAGACCGGGCGCGACCAGCTGAATTTCAAAAGCGTGGAAGAATTATTCGATCGGGAAGTGGATCATCCGAAAGCAGCCTTTCAAACGCTTCTGTATGCCTGGATGTACAAAAATGCAACGGGTGAAGCCGGACTCATTCAGCCGGGACTAATGAACATGCGCAACCTGTTCAGTGAAGACTTCCGCTTCGGACTGGTGATGAAAAACCAGAGGCTGGAGGAAGTAAACGCGCTTTTGCCCGAGTTTGAAGCACGTCTGCGCGAACTGATGGAAGAAGTGTTCAATCCTGAGGTGCCGTTCGATCAGACTACCAATTTGAAGAATTGTTCGTACTGCGATTTTGCACGGATCTGTCATAGGTGATAAGTAGTGATATTATTTTCAGTTCGTATTTTAATAAGCATAATGTATTCGCATGAAGTTGCTAGGAAAAATTGCTATCATAACCGGTGCCACCAGTGGAATGGGTAAAGCAATAGCCGAACGATTTGTTCATGAAGGCGCTTCCGTAATTTTGAGCGGCCGGGATGAACAACGCGGTAAGGAACTGGAAAGTAATTTAGGCAAGAATGGGGGTAATGCTTTTTTTATTTCCGGTGATGTTTCCTTAGAAAGTACAAACCGCAAACTGGTTGAAGAAGCGATTGGTAAATACGGCAAATTGGATATCGTGGTGACTAATGCCGGAAAATTGGGACTGGGATCGGTTACTGATATTTCTTTGGACGAATGGGATGAAACCATCAAGACTAATCTTTACTCCGTATTCTATCTGAGCCGGTTTGCCATCCCTGAAATGCAGAAGGCAGGGAAGGGCGTGATCCTGGTAACCAGTTCCATTGCGGCTTTTAAAAGTTTTCCAAACCACGCAGCTTATTGCGCGAGTAAAGCCTCGCTCATTGCGTTGGTAAAAGAAATGGCACTTGATTATGGCCCTGCTATTCGCGTCAACGCCATTTGTCCCGGCCCGGTAGATACACCGTTAATCTGGGATTCGGCCAAAGCATTCGAAAACCCGGAGACCATCGTTCAACAAACAGCCAGTAATACCTTAATGAAGCGATTGGGTAAACCGGAAGATATTGCCTCACTTGCACTTTTTCTTGTTTCTGAGGAAGCTTCCTGGATAACAGGATCAGCCTACACAATTGATGGAGGCATCCTGACCAAATAAGCGAACAATGATCACTTGGTTTTTTGTACGATGAGTTAACTTACCGGTAAGTCAATGGATATGAACACTGGATCATCCCGCAGGAAATTCTTCAAGCAAGTTTCGGCCATGGGTTTGGCAACTTTGCCTCTTACAACACTGGCAGAATTAAAACCGGAACGTGCTGATGAAAGACTGAAAGTGATATGTATAGGTGGCCATCCCGATGATCCTGAAAGTGGATGCGGAGGAACGTTGGCCAGGTTAAGTGCGGCTGGTCATGATGTTCATTTGCTTTACCTCACACGGGGTGAAGCCGGTATTGATGGGAAATCGCACAGCGAAGCTGCATCGATACGAACAAAAGAGGCCGAGGCCGGATGTAAACTTTTAAAGGCTCAACCTCATTTTCTGGGACAGATCGATGGCACAACGGTTGTTAATTCAGAATGGATAAAAAAGATGACGGATTTTCTGAAGCAGGAACAACCCGATCTTGTGTTTACACATTGGCCCATTGATTCGCACCCGGATCACCAGGCAGCCAGCCTGTTAACCCTTCAGGCTTATTTACGGGTAGCCAGGAAATTTCAGTTGTATTTCTATGAAGTATGTGCCGGGGAACAAACTATGAATTTTCATCCAACGGATTATGTTGACATTACTTCCTTCCAGGAAATAAAGCGCAAGGCATTGTATTGTCATGTTAGTCAGGATCCGGCCGGCATTTACGCCTGTGGGCATGAGATCATGGAAAAATTCCGCGGTGCCGAATCCGGTGTAAAAGCGGCTGAAGGATTTGTGAAATTGGCAGGACGAGATACAATTCCTTCAATTCTCTAGTATAAAGTAAGAAGTAGTTCAGGTTGAGGAAAACTGAATTAAAATCATTCGGCTTTTTGCTCTTTCGTATGTTTGCTTTCTTCTCTGATTATGAACGTTTGAAGGGCATGAATCATATCCTCAGGGTTATCTATGATGTGTCCGGAATTTTCAATTATTTCCAGGGATGCTCCTGGCATTAATTGCATATATCGGTTAATATCATCTTTATTCATTTGCGGGTCTCTTTCTCCGATTAAAAAAAGGTAGGGTTGTTTTATCAAATTAAGTTTACTGCTAAAATCATAGTGCTCAAGATTCAGTTGCATCAGGGTAACGCATGTAGCCCAAAGGTTGGTACCTAATTCACCCTTCGTATAATTCCATTCTTGCATAGCTCTTCTTCTGTATTCAAGTATCCTTTTTGTTTGTTGAGCCTTATTGTAAGTTGATTTTATTCCCAATTGATTTACCCGGTTGAGTACCCGAAGAGTTTGGAGACGATTGTAAGGCTTGCTTTGATTCAGCCAGTTATTCCAAAAGGAAACTTCCAAGGAATCGTTAGATTCAGTGTAATATTCTATGAGATTATGAATCATTGTTCTGGTTTCAGCCTGGCTGGAAATCAATCCTCCCCAATTGATAATACCCTCAACCTGTTCAGGGTATCGAGTGGTGTA
>JALOMY010000195.1 GCA_025455225.1 Cyclobacteriaceae bacterium
ACCATAACGCCATGGGCCACCATAATATCCGGGGCCTGTAGTGTTGGCAACTGCCTCTGTTTTTTGTTCGGCACGAACGTGCATATCAATCAGCACATCAGGGCTATCCGATTTGCTGAATCCTTTAGCAGCCATTTCGGCATCCACGGCACTCATAATACGATTGCGGTTCAAATCACCTACCGGCAATTTCTGTGAATCTTCACTGAAGGCGTAGGTCTTATACTTGGCAAAATCAGCTTGCTTGTCGTAGTCGTAGGTAACCTTCAGCGAGCTGCATGCTGAAACCGCAACTACCGCCAGGAGGATAAAATACTTTTTCATAATAATAGAGTCTGTTTTAAATTTCACGGAAAGGTAAGAAATGATGCGAATTTTCATCCTGATTAAAATCAGTGTACCGGACAATGATCAGATAGTTCATTAAATCTGATCCAAATCACGGCAAAATTCAATTGTACGGCACGTTCCAAAGACCTTTCGAAAGGGTGGAACCAGCCCTGAAGATGTTTCTTCAAGTGAATTTCACTACAGGAAAATCACCCTTCTTCCCTATGCACTTCGCCTTTCCCTGATCATTTTCAGTCCAGAAAGTCAGCCTGATTTTATTAAATGGACGCCAGCGTTTATGATAATCAAATCTCACCCTAACGAAGATGGAATACGGTAGAGATGCCAGGAGCTCGTGCGTCTGATTTAAATCAGACTTCTCAACGATTCGGTGCCTCTCTTCTTTATCGCAGTTTTTTTAGCTTTATGATGTTAAGCTAAATCACAATGAAAAAGATTCTATTCATAGTATGGATTACCTTAGGTGCCTGCAGCACGGTTAAAATAAGCGGTGTTGAACAATCCGGTGATTTTTTACTTTCCAAATACTCCACCTTCAACTTTGTTGATGTTGTCGTACAGGGTGATGCCCTAAGCCCCAATTCAGAAACCAATCTGAATTTATTGAAAGAAGCCATCACCAAACAACTGACGCAACGCGGTCTTTCGAAAACATCCGATAATGCCGACCTTTTGGTGAACATTGGTGTGGTGGTTACAGAAGAAGTACAGACACGCGAAACAAATTTTGCCAACCCTGCCGATCGTACCGTGTACATGGGTCAGAGAAACTATTCCTGGAAATCGCAGGAAGTTGCCGTAGGAACATACCGGCAAGGTGCCGTTACGGTCGATCTTGTTGACCGCGCCAACAATGCATTGGTCTGGAAAGGAACAGCCGAAAGTGTATTACCTTCCAAACAGAAGAACATTCCTTCGCTAATTGAAGAAGGAATGGAAAAACTCTTTGCAAAACTTAAATAGTCAAATACCAGGAAGTTTACCGGAAAGTAAAACCAAGACCGGCTGTCACCGCGCTGTATTCCTGGATGGTATAGTTACCATACAAGTAGAAAGCAAGAATATTGAACCGCATACCCACATCGAACCGGAAGCTGTTATTCTTGAAGTTAGCTGAGTAAGGATCGGTTAATGTGAACTCATCCTGACGTCCGTCAAAAATGGTATAACTCCCTTTTATATCGGCATTGGTTTTAATGCCGTTATAGCCCACTCCTCCAAAGAACGTGATAAACGAAAGTTGCTTGGAAACAAGTGCCTGAATTAAAAACGCATTCATGGTCATCTCGGCCTTCTGGGCTGTACCAGGAGTCACGGGTGGAAATTCAGAAGCAATGCCCGATAAATCGGTGTCAATTGTTAATTGTGTAAAGCCTGCCATTAACGATAAATCAATCGGTACCATCTTAAGACCGGCTATATGTTGCTTGATGTCATGGCGAACACCAAATCCAAGCAATTTTGCCGAAGTTGATCCAAGAGTTGATTTTGGCACAAAGCGTACCATGATATCCGTATTTTTTACCAGGCCAATGCCTACCTGGAGCATGGGCGAACCTATAGGTGCAATCTTAATGGTCTCCCTAAGATTAAGACCTTCAGGGCCGGTAAAGCTGTCGTTGGGATCATTTTGCGGATTGCCCGGGGTGTTGACATTGCCATCCGCATCCAGATCAACATTAATAAAATAACGGGTTTCATCGTCCTTTCCTGTAATGGTTGGTGCACCGCGATCAGCATTGGTAAGATTGGTAAAACCGGTTACGGTGGTTAAACCCAAACTGAGTGGATCAAATGTATCCTGGGATGTTGGAATAAATACCGGGGTAACAGCCACATTCAAATCAAATCCCCCCAGTTTATGGGGCCGGGCCGTATGAAACCAGGCACCGTTCAACGAATACGAAAGACCTTCTACAAAGGGATTGATATAAGCTGTAATCATCTTGCTTCCATCCTCCTGTCCGGCTTGAAGAAACCGGATTATATCGTCTTCATTTTGTGCCAATGCTAATTGGCTTATCGTACTCATACTGGTTGTCACCAGGAGAAAAATGAGAAACTTCCTTTTCATACTTGTGGCTTTCGGTTACACTGCATTCCCGTAATTATAAACAATTTCATATTGTGGAGACTTGAAATAAATTGAAAATTTGAGATACTATATTTCAGGGATTTATGATATTACTTAAATACTAATCATAAACTTGCTGCAAATACCTTATTCATATGCCTCTCCATATAATAGAAAAGCCAATGCTTTTGTAACCGAAAGGCTCGATTTTTTTATAAAAATCAAACACAAACTTAATTTTCTTACCACATGAAAGGATTAGTGATGCGCTCCACCGGAATGTGGTACGATGTGTGCCTGGAAGACGGCACAATTCGAATATGCCGGGTTCGGGGCAAACTCAGACTGGAGGGTTATAAAGAAACCAACCCCATTGCCGTGGGCGATTACGTTGATGTGGAGCCGGAGAATGAAGAAGGTGTAATCACGTCCATCCACGAACGAAAAAATCATATTCTCCGGCAATCGGTGAAAAAGACGGCTCACGCCCATGTGCTGGCGGCCAACATCGACCAGGCCGTGCTGGTGGTTACGCTTTCCAAACCGCGTACGTCAACGGGATTTATCGACCGTTTCCTCGTTACTGCCGAATCGTATGACATACCGCAGGTACTGATCTTCAATAAAATCGATTTATTATCTGCCGATGAACAGGACCATCAGCACAACCTGATTTCGATCTACGAAAAAATCGGGGTGCCTTGCGTGTCCTTATCAGCACTGAAAGGTTCGGTGGATGCAGCCACTGAAATTCTGAAAAATAAAACCTCGCTGATTGCCGGTCATTCCGGAGTGGGTAAATCCACGTTACTCAACAAACTATCAGCCTCCATTCAACAGGACGTGGGTGATATCTCCGACTTCTCGGAAAAAGGAAAGCACACCACCACCTTTGCCGAAATGTTTAGAATTGATGAGCATACCTTTGTGATTGATACACCCGGCATTAAAGAATGGGGGTTGATCGGCATGAACCCGGAAGAACTCTCCGATAATTTCCCGGAAATGAGAAAGCTTCGTTCCGAATGCAAATTCGGTTACCGGTGTCTTCATTTCCAGGAACCTAAATGTGCAGTTAAAGATGCCGTTGAACGGGGTGAGATTGCCTTAAGCCGGTATGAAAGTTATTTGAGTATGCTCGTGGGAGAAGACAACCGGAAATAGAATATGAAGTACACAATTAATAATATCGATATTCATTATGAAGCTCAGGGAAAAATTGTTCGGGGTGATGATTGTGTGCTTATTAATAATGCTATTGATCTTACTCGTAAAACTAATTGGCATAAGGAAGGATACACGGTCGCAAAACTTTTTGATGAAGTTACCTTCCATAAATTTCTAAAAGAAACAAAGAATCTTCTTATTAATAATTGGAAAAGAGCCGGCTTAAATATCCCCTTCAATTTTGAGTTGGAGCAATATCATACATTAGCAACAGATTGGGAAATACATCTTAAAGCTTTAGAGTACACAAAACTGATCCCTGTCCAAGAATTTCCGATTAACATCAAGTTACTTGAGAACAGAATCTCACAAATTATTGGAGAGGAGTTAGAAGTCAGAAACCCATTTGACAATCAGACAGTTTTTCACTTTCGGATTATCCGCCCATTAACATATGATAATAATCCACTGCATCGGGATGTTTGGCTGGAGGATTATAAAGATTGCGTTAACTTGTATATCCCAATTGCAGGAAGCAACGAATTATCTTCGCTAATACTTATACCAGGCAGTCATTACTGGCCTGATTCTGTTTTGGAACGGACAGAAAGTGGTGCAGTAATTAACGGAATAAAATTCAATGTACCCGCTGTTACGGCTATTCATTGTAATTATGAAATAGTTCGTCCAAATCCAATTTTAAACGAAGTACTTATTTTTTCTCCATATCTCATTCATGGAGGGGCTGTAAATCTAAATGCATCAACGACAAGAATTTCAATAGAAATAAGATTATGGAGTAAGTCATGAATACTGAAAACTGTAATATACTTTACGTATCCACAAAACCGGAATTTTTAATTCTGAGATTACAAATAAAACCCAGTCATGAATAGTCACTTTCTTTATGGACTTGAGAAGTTGAAAAAAAAGCCTGGCTTCATTTCTATTATGTGAAAAAACGGATTGTCTTAATTCATACCTGACACGCATTATAAAACTTTCAAATTCTTCCTTATTCTTACACATCTTAAGTATTTTCAGACAAATAAGATAGGTACTATGAAGTTGTTTGTCCCCCACCTTATACCAACCTGTGGATAATGAAGCTCTATGCTTTCTTATTAGCGTAAGCACCTCCGGAATGTACCCGTATAATGTAATCCGTGCCGACCGTACCCAGAAATCAAAATCCTCATAAGCTAGATTTTCATCATATCCATTTAGCTGATCAATAATTTCCTTTCTAAACATTACAGTCGGTGAAGGAATAAAATAGGCTCGTATTACGAGTAAAAAAATATCTCCCTGAGGCACTTCCCTTATGAATTTCTTTTGTAAGAGATATTCAAAGTGATTACGAATGAATTTTCCGGTTTCATCAATATAATTTGCATTCGAGTATACAACTCCATATTCTTTTCCGGAATTAATAAAGAAATCAACCTGCTTTTGTATTCTTCCGGGTAACAAAATATCGTCAGCAGCCAAATCAATGATATAATCTCCATTAGCCAGTTCAAGTGCCCGGTTAAACGCTTTACAATTACCCAGATTTTGCTCAAGTAACAGCAATTCAATCTGCGGGTAATCAATTTTTAGCTGACGGATAACGCCAGCACTTGCATCCGTGCTGGCATCATCGGCTACAATAATTTGGATGTTTGGATAGGTTTGGTGAATGACCGATACAACCGCTTCACGAACGAACCGTTCATGGTTATAACAAAGGCAGATAACGCTAACCAAAGGCAGAGATCCGGTCATTACATATTCTTTTCAAATGTTAACTTTCTACCGGGCCTGGCACCTAAATCAAGTTTAAAATTTAGCAGTGTTGGATTATGCAAACCATCAGCCAAAGAAACTCCCAAATCAAGTATGGAAATTCGATGGTGAAGGCAATGGTCATACAATCCTTTGGTTAAAAGGACAACCGGGCTTTGCTTATCAAATTGTTCACTGTGATCATAATAGAAATTGTACAATACATTGTGTCTCACCCGGATCGCAATAGACGCTGCAACCCAGGTATGATTGTATTGAACAACCGACAAAATAAAATGATCCGGGAAATGGTTCACTGTTTCCTGTAGTTGCTGATACGTCATGCTGAGACCATAGCCTTTCGACTGGCGGCAAGACCATAGCCTTTCGACTGGCGGCACGCCAGTAAATAATCATATACTTTCTTCAAATGCTGAAGTGGTCGTAGTTCGAATTTCATACCAAGTTGTTCGCATTTACGAAGCCGGCTTTTTTTTGATCGATGCAATCCCTGTTCGAATGATTTCTCAGTAACCATCAGTAGGGCACTTACCTCATCCCGAACAATGGAATAACCACTGAGCAAAAAGACGGATCTCATTTTCAACGTGACATCCGGCACATAATCATCGGGTGGATTCTTTATTACAATCTTCCTTACACCCTTAAGAGCCAATTGCGATTCAGTGAAACACACAAAACGGGTTAGATCTTGCTCGGAGAATTTTTCTGAGATTAAAAAAGAACCATAAGGTGCACGTAACGGACTGTATGCCGTATCCTGAATCACATGAAAATGC
>JALOMY010000196.1 GCA_025455225.1 Cyclobacteriaceae bacterium
CTCAAAGAATACCAAAAGTATATTGAGAAAGACAAAGCCCTTGAACGCAGGTTTCAATCGGTTATGGTGGATGAACCCTCGGTTGAAGATTCGATTTCAATCTTACGCGGGATCAAGGATAAGTATGAACTTCATCATGGCGTACGCATTAAAGATGATGCCGTAATTTCTGCTGTTGAATTATCCAGCCGCTACATCAGCGACCGGTTCCTTCCCGACAAGGCGATTGACCTGATGGATGAAGCGGCCTCGAAACTCCGACTGGAAATGGATTCACTTCCGGAAGAACTCGATGAGCTTAACCGCAGAATTATGCAGCTGGAAATTGAGCGTGAGGCGATACGCAGGGAAAAGGACAAAGAAAAGGAAGGTGTACTCAGCAAGGAAATTGCTGACCTCTCTGAAGAGCGAAATGTGCTGAAAGCGAAATGGGACAGTGAAAAAGAAATTGTTCACGGCATTCAGAAAGAGAAAGAAAACATCGACAAGCTGAAATTCGAAGCCGAACAAGCTGAGAAAGCGGGTGATTACGGCAAGGTTGCAGAAATCCGTTATGGAAAAATAACCGAAGCCGAAAAACGCCTGAATGAATATCAAAGTAAGATGAAAGAAATGCAGGGTGAAAAATCCTTGCTTAAGGAAGAAGTAGACAGTGAAGACATTGCCGGAGTAGTGGCTCGCTGGACCGGCATACCGGTTTCAAAAATGTTACAAAGCGAACGCGAAAAACTGCTGAACCTGGAAGAAGAATTAAGCAAGCGTGTTGCCGGCCAGGAAGAAGCCATTCAGGCTCTAAGTGATGCGGTGCGCAGAAGCCGCGCAGGATTGCAGGACCCGAAGCGTCCGATTGGCTCATTCATATTTATGGGTACTACGGGTGTGGGTAAAACCGAATTATCGAAAGCATTAGCTGAGTACCTGTTCAACGATGAGCACGCCATGGTGCGCATTGACATGAGTGAATACCAGGAGCGCCACAGTGTAAGCCGGTTAATTGGTGCTCCTCCGGGATATGTTGGTTACGATGAAGGTGGCCAGCTTACGGAAGCTATCCGCAGGAAACCCTATTCGGTAATCCTGCTGGATGAAATCGAAAAAGCACATCCCGATGTGTTTAACATTTTATTGCAGGTACTCGATGATGGCCGGCTTACGGATAACAAAGGCCGGGTGGCAAACTTCAAGAACACCATCATTATCATGACCACCAACATCGGATCGCACATCATCCAGGAAAACTTCGAAAAAATTAACGACACAAATTATTTTGATATTCTGGAAGACACGAAAACCGAAGTGCTGGCGTTACTGAAGAAGTCGGTGCGGCCGGAATTTGTAAACCGGATTGATGAAATCATTATGTTCCGTCCGCTTAGCCGGAAAGATATCCGCAAGATTGTGGACATCCAGGTTGACTTGATCCGCAAGCGGCTGGAAGAAGCCGGGGTGAAAATTGAGGTTTCAGAATCTGCCCGTGAACGCTTGGCGCGGATTGGGTACGATCCACAGTTTGGCGCACGACCACTAAAGCGCGTTATGCAGCGCGAAGTGTTAAACGAACTTTCCAAACAGATTCTCTCCGGAAAAGTTCACAAGGACTCGGTGATTTTCATTACGATAAAAAATGAAAATGAATTTGTTTTTGAGAACCTTGAAGAGGTCGAAGTTGTTAAGTAAAATGGTTAAGGATTGGTAATACTCCGCACCCCGCGGAGTGGGTTTGGTTAGAGGGGGTTTGGTTGAATGCCTCGCTTTGCCCCGACAATTGTCGGGGCAGGCGGGGTTTTTCTTTTTTACAGCATTTTTTGCCTGCCTAACTTTTTTGAATCTTTACCTTATAAATCCAAACTTAAGTCCATGTCAACTCAAAATCAAAGAAGTGCCTTCCCGGCACTACTCTTACTCTTTTCCAGCCTTTGTATTTCAGTCTACAGTCAAACAACCATCTCTCCTTCTCCCTATTTTTCGTTTGGCAAGGGTCTTGGGATCATTTCTCCCGATAGTTTATTTATGCTGAACATCAGATTCAGAATGCAGAACCGGGCAGCATTCTCTACCGTAAGTGATACAGACCTTACCATCGATCAGGTGGAGGCACGTGTGAGGAGGCTTCGACTTAGATTCGATGGATTTATCTATACGCCAAAATTATATTACTTAATACAACTGGCTTTTACCAGGGCTGATATGGATTTTGATGATACAAGCTTTCCCAACATTGTTCGCGATGCGATGGTTATTTATAGTGTAAATAAACACTTCTCAATTGGATTAGGTCAAACTAAATTACCTGGGAACCGCCAACGGGTGAATTCTTCCGGTGACCTTCAATTAGCCGACCGGTCAATTGTTAATTCTACATTTAATATTGATCGTGACTTTGGCGCTCAATTCTACTATAATAATCATCTTAATGGTTTTTATTATGTACTCAGAGCCGCAATTTCTACAGGAGAGGGAAGAAACATTACCGCATCTGACCGTGGGCTTGCATACACCGGTCGTCTTGAATTGTTACCCTTTGGTCAATTTACCAACGGAGGAGATTATTATGAAGGTGATCTTGCCCGTGAACCAAAACCAAAAGTTTCCCTCGGAACAACTTATTCCAATAATCAAAACACGCTGCGTACAGGAGGTCAAACCGGACGATTTCTCTATCAGCCCCGTGATATCGAAACCTTTATGATTGATTTTATTTTCAAGTATAATGGATGGGCATTCGAATCTGAATTTCTTCGTAGAAATACCGGTGATCAAAATCCGATAACCGAAGATGTGAATGACAATGAACGTCATGTTTACGTGGGTCATGGCGAAAACTATCAAACCAGTTACCTGTTCAGGAATAATTTTGAGGTTGTAGGGCGTTACTCCCGGGTACGTCCAAATAGTGAAATTCAACAATTAGAAGAGGAGGTAAAACAATATACTTTTGGATTAAACAAGTACATCAGAGGCCATCGACTTAAACTCCAGGCTGACCTTACGTACGAACAGAATATATGGCTGCAGGATACAAACCCGGATCTTAACCGTTGGCTGGTACGATTTCAGATCGAAGCAGGAATATAATATCAGCTGATTCGTTCTACACCCAGTCCCGGTTTATCAGAACAATACATAACCCCATCTTTCAAAATAAATCCTCCCTTAACCACATCGCGGGCCAGGTCGAGGCTTCCATCCAGGTCGATGTATTTCGTATTGGCACAGGCAAATGCTGCATGAAGCGCTGCGGTAATACTTACAATACTTTCATCATTGCATCCCCAGAATAAATCAACTTCTTCGTGAAGGGCAATGTCGGCAATTTTCAATCCCTGGCTAATGCCTCCGCACTTCATCAATTTGATATTAAAAATCCCTGAGGCATAAGGAGGTTTTATCAGCTCCAGGGCATCTTTCGGTGAAATCAACGATTCATCGGCTGCCACTATCCGTTTGATCTCATCCGGCAACGATTTCATTTCAGCAATCGCTTTTGCCGGAAGAGGTTGCTCTATCAATTCAATCTGCAGGTGCTTGGTTTCGTTAAAAAATTCAATGGTTTGTTTTGCCGTGTACCCCTGGTTGGCATCAATCCGGATGACGTATCCATACCCGAATTGCTCACGCATTTTTACCATGCGCTCAATGTCTTCTTCCAGGTTAAGACCCAGTTTTACCTTAATGGCCTTGAATCCCTTCTTTAAATAATCATCGGTTTCCTTGAGTGTCTCATCCACATTCTTGATTCCAATGGTATTGGAAGTCGGCATGGAATAAATCTTCTGCCCGAGAAATTTCACAAGCGGAACGTTCAGGTATTTGGTGAAGGCATCATGAAGCGCTATGTCAAGCGCAGCACGGGCTCCCGGATTTTTTGGAAACTTCTGCCAGATCTCAAAATTGAGTTGACTAAACTCCCGTATATCCCGCCCGATAAGAAATTCCAAATTCCTCTCCTGTAAAGCCTCCAGGGTTTGATTCAAGTTTTCACCTACTACGTATTCACTTGGATTACCCGAACCGATTCCCGTCAGGCCATTATCAAGCGTAATTTCAACAAATGCGTTTCGAACTTCATCAACCGTTTTAAAGGCAATGGTGTAGGGTTTGGTGTTACCAAGGTCGGTACTCCAAACTTTAATGTCCTTGATTTTCATGTATTCGGGAGTAGGTATATTATGAATTTCGTTGCTTGATGAGTTCAGCAAAAACAGCAACCAGCCGATCAACACCATCTTCAAGTGGAAGTACTACAGGAATTTTCAATTCTGCTTCTGTTTCGTTTGCCCATGTGCGGGCTGCTTCCGTTGTCATTTTCGAGGTGTTAACAGTAATTCCAACTGTTGGAGCACCGTATATGCGGATTAAATCAATCTCATCTTTTATTGCTGGAATATAGGCCGGGTAATACTCCATGTCTTTGTATTGCTTTCGTGCCGGATTGTGCTGAAGAATTACCGCATCAGCATCTGCTGACACAATCCATTCGGCACCGGCAGGTCCGCTAGGGTTACGCAGGGAAGATTGTCCCTCGATAAACATGATGTCCGGCTTTACGTCCTGGTAGCACTGCCAAACGGCATGCTCCATTTCACCGGAAATAAAGTCGTTCAGGGTTGAGTCAAAAATAAAACCATATTTCGCACCCTGCATCCATCCGGTCTGACCGGTGTAAATCATTTCGGCTTTGTAACCTGCCTTGGTCATGGCTTCGGTAAGAATTCGAGATGTGGTTCGCTTGCCCAGGGCACAATCGGTACCCAACACAGCCACCTTAATGGATTTCACTTCCTTGATCTTGCCATTCCAGAAATGGAGGTCTTTGAATTTTTTGGGCTTTCGCACATCAATAATCTCCAGGCCTTTCTGCCGGGCCAAAGCAGCCAGCGGTTCATGGTCGGACACGTAATCATGTAATCCGTTAACGATGCTGAGGTTGTTTTCAAGTGCCTCCTTCAGCAAAGCCTGCAATTCATCGGGAATAACTCCTCCCTTAGTAGCTACACCAATAATGCAATACTTTGCTTTAGTGGAAGACGATTTAACAAATTCTGAGATCGTGGCATAGACCGGTAAATTTCGGTGCTTTCCATCTAATACTTCACCGGCATCTTTACCGGCAGACTTTGGGTCGATTATACCTAATATCGTGAACCGTTCAGTACCCCTGATTAATCCGTGTGCGGTCTTTGCATTACTGGAATTAAGATAGCCTCCGGTAATAACAATTGCATTGCCTTTCATATATCGTTGAAAGGCGGAAAATTCAGGGTTAATTAAGAGTTTTCAAAATGGGTAAGGAATGATTTTTAGTTAATTTTGGTTTTACTGTAGCCATGAAAACTATTCTGTTTCTTTTCTGCTTATGGGCTTATGCCTCCTGGGGGCAAAACCTAACCGGTGTATGGCAGGTTACACATGAAAGCCAATGCATGGATCAAGAGTTAGGTACTCCATCAGAAACGGAAGAAGAGTTGGAAGAGGCCATGCAATCCATGTCGGGAAGAACACCAAAAGTTATGATTCTGAAAGCCGATTTAACCGGTGAATGGAATTGGAAAAGCGTTGGCAAAAAGAAATCAGCTCATAAAGAAAAATTTATCTATCGTATCAGTGATGGAATAATCTACATACTTGATAAACGATCACGATTGATAACTGATACTTTCTTCATCGAACTGAATACTGCCGATTCCCTG
>JALOMY010000197.1 GCA_025455225.1 Cyclobacteriaceae bacterium
AAACCATTCAGAATTATCTGATCGACAACGGTATTGCCAGTCAACGCATGGAAACCTATGCCTGGGGAGGAACTGCCATGATGGTAAAACCGGGAACAACGGCAGCTACCCGTCTGAATAACCGGATTGAGATAGAAATCCTTGAAGATTGATTTTCGATTAAGCTAAGTGGGTATTTAGAAATACCATTATCGTTTATCTTGCATGGAAATCGCTTAACGAGGTTCCATGAAAAAGATTTACAGTACGCTCCTATCTATTCTCCTTACAACATTTACGTTTGCCCAAAACGCTTCCGTTTATCCGCCCCATTGGTGGACCAACATGAAGCATATGGATATTCAACTGATGATTTATGGGCAAGGAATCGGACAGGATAAACCTGCCATTTCAATTGCTAATCCGGGAATTAAAATTCAGCGCGTACTTTATACGGAAAATCCGAATTACATCTTTATTGACATCAGCATACAGAACTCAGCCAAGCCGGGTTCTGCATCCATTCAATTGAAATCAAAAAAGAATTCCCAAACTGTTTCCTTTACGCTTAAAGAACGAAGAAACGGCAATGGATCTGCCTATGCACAAGGCGTTACTTCTTCTGACTTCATTTACCTGCTCATGCCCGACCGGTTCAGCAACGGAGATCCTTCAAACGATCGTATTCCGGGATTGCGCGATCAATCCCTGAACCGAGACTCAATCTTTCATCGCCATGGTGGCGATTTGCAGGGCGTAATCAATCACCTGGATTATTTACAAGACCTGGGCGTAACCGCTGTATGGATGACACCGGTTATTCAGAATGATATGCCCAACCGAACAGAACATGGTTATGCATTTACCAACCATTACAAAATCGAACCACGCCTGGGCGGTGATGAAGCGTACCGGAAACTTAGCGATGAGTTACATAAACGCGGCATGAAATTAATCCAGGATGCAGTCTATAACCATGTGGGTTTGTATCATTTCACGGTGCAGGATAAACCTATGAATGACTGGCTCCATGAATGGCCCAGGTACACCAACACAACCTATAAAGACCAAACCTTATTTGACCCTTATGTATCTCCTTCTGACCGGAAACAAATGAGCGATGGCTGGTTCACCCCCATGATGCCTGACCTGAACCAGCAAAATCCGTTTGTTGCCAATTTCCTGATCCAGCATGCTTTGTGGACTGTGGAAGAATTTGGGGTGGATGGATGGCGTATTGATACCTATGCCTATAATGATCTTGAATTTATGAACCGGTGCAACCAGGCTTTGCTGGATGAATATCCGAACCTTTCCTTGTTTGGTGAAACATGGGTGCATGGTGTGATCAATCAGGCATACTTCACCCGTAACAATCTACAGATTCCATTTAAAAGTAATTTACCGGCCACCACCGATTTCCAGGCGTTGCTTTATGGAATTCTTCCTGCATTGAATCAACCTTTTGGATGGACAGAGGGTGTTAATAAACTTTACCAAACCGTAACCAATGACCTGGTATACCAGGATCCGATGAAACAAGTAATCTTCCTGGATAATCACGACTTAAGCCGGATTTATTCAGTAGTTGGTGAAAATGTGGATAAAGTCAAGCTAGCCTTTACCTGGCTATTAACTTTTCGCGGAACACCCCAGATGTACTATGGGGGCGAAATCCTGATGAAAGGGATTACGGATCCGGATGGATGGGTTCGTCTTGATTTTCCAGGAGGCTGGCCAAGTGATAAAGTGAATAAATTCACTGCGGAAGGTCGCACGAAAGAAGAGCAGGAAGTATTCAGCCTGATCAGGACATTAGCCAATTTCAGAAAGCAATCTTCGGCTATTAAAACCGGCAAGTTCATGCATTATTTGCCGGTGGATGGATTGTATGTGTATTTCCGTTACGATGAAAACCAAACCATCATGTGTGTGATGAATACGTCCGATAAAGAAAAGGAGATTGACTTTTCGAGGTATTCTGAACGTACAAAAGGTTTTTCAGTTGCTCATGATATTCTGAGCGGTAATTCAATACCCACATCTGCTTCTTTCAAAATTCAGCCCACGCGTATGCATGTCTATGAATTAAAAAATAGATAAGGGCAAGTAGTGAGTTTACGTTTGTTCTGATATTCAAATAAGGATGTTATTATAATCCTTCAACCCTTTCTTTTTACGCCTCGCACCGCTTGTGCTGTCCATGGATTTTCAGGCCATGAATGCTTTGGGTAACGGGTGCGTAATTCTTTTCGAACTTCAAAGTAGGTATTCTGCCAGAAGCTGTGAAGATCCTGCGTTACCTGAACCGGTTTAAACCCGGGCGAGAGTAAATGCATAACCACCTGGGTACGTCCTTCATTAATCGTTGGCGTTTCCAACAAGCCAAATATTTCCTGAAGACGTACTTCCATTATCGGTGAACGGCCATCCGCAAAATACTGCACACGAATCATGGAACCGCTGGGAACTTCAATGCGTGCAGGTGCCAATACATCCAGTTTATTCTGCAATTCCCAGGGCAGCAGGCCCAGGAGGATATTCATTAAATCAAGTTGAGTGAGGTCTGAACGCCTGGCAACCAAACTTAAATGGGGTCCAAGCCAATCCGGTAACGACACAAGCAAGGCATGATCGGAAACATCGGGCCATGGTTCGTTGCTGCGCCATGCTTTCAGGCTCATTACCCTCGCCTGCCAGGATTCATGTTGTTCATTCCAACCTAAATAGGTTAATCCCTTCTCCCGAATAACCTGAATGATGATTTGTTGCTTTTTCAATTCCGGAATATCACGGATCAACTTTGAATCAAGCACCAGCATACCGACCCGTTTTTCAAGTAAGGCTTCCACCCGCTCTGAAGTTTCATTCCATCGTATTACGGTATGTTCGCGAGCGAGCTTCGTAAGATCCTGTTGATCTAATGCAGCAGCAGTAAAGATTTTACCTTCCTTAGTTCCTAAGTCCATTTGGGCAATGGCTAGCCAGGGTTCTGTAACCAGAGAATCATGCTGTGGAAGCAATACGGTTCGCGCATTGACCAACTTATACCGTTCCTGATTTTTCTGTTGTTGTTGTGCGATACGCTCTGGGTAAGCCAGAGCTACCAGTTTACCGGACATATAATGAGGTGCCGGATCATTCATAACCTTAAGGTTAAATACCTTTCGCCAGGAAGACGCCAATCTTTCAATGCGCTCCAGTACTTTTACATCGGCTGATGTACGTTCTCCCTTACGCCATTTACGTAACGCTTCGATGCGCAACCCAATATCACTCCCCGCTTCTTTAGGTAAAGGATCACGCTCTTCCAGTACAGATGCCAGATCGGTCGCGTAAGCCAGTTCGATTGTGTTGCCTTCACTTTCAATCAACATATGGGCAAGTCGCGGATGGGTTGGTAGTTGCACCATGCGTTTTCCGCGATTGGTAATCTTACCCACATCGTCAATGGCATCAAGCTGATTAAGCAATTGCAACGCTTGCTGATAAGCTCCTGATGGTGGCGGAGTAATCCAGTTAAGTTCATCAAGGTCATGAATACCCCAGGCAGTCAACTCCAACACCAGTGAGGCCAGGTCTGCATCCGCTATTTCCGGGCTTCGATGATCAGTCAGCGAATGATGGATGGCTGCATTCCATAAACGATAACATGTTCCGGGTGCCACACGGCCTGCGCGCCCTGCCCGCTGATCGGCTGAATCTTTGGTAATACGAACTGTTGTTAACCGGGTTAATCCGCTTCGCGGGTCAAAACGAGGTATGCGGGCAAGACCTGAATCAATCACCACTTTAATGCCCTCTATTGTAAGCGATGTTTCGGCAATGGATGTAGCAAGAACTACTTTCCTCATTCCCCGTGCATCAGGCATAATGGCCAATTGTTGCTGCTTATACGGCAAGTCCCCATATAAAGGGTACAGGGCTGCAGGTATAGACAACTCCATTAATCGCTCCTGCGTTTGTCGTATCTCACCGGTACCGGGAAGCAAAGCGAGGATGTCACCCTCCTGCTCCCGAATTGCCTGAATTATTGCCCTGGACATGGCTGATGAAATATGCTCGTCATCACGGGGAATTCCCAGGTAGTTAATAGCAACGGGAAATTGCTTACCGGAAGAAACGATTACCGGAGCACCTTTCAGGCGGGTGCTCAGCGCTTCACCATCCAGCGTTGCCGACATGATTAGTATCCGAAGATCTTCGCGCAGGACCTGCTGAGATTGCTGACACAACGCCAGTGCAAGGTCGGCTTGAAGACTTCGCTCATGGAATTCATCAAAGATGACAAGGCTTATACCATCAAGGGCATTATCCGATTGAATCATTCGTGTAAGTATGCCCTCGGTTACAACTTCAATCCTGGTCTTTTCAGAAACGCACGTCTCAAACCGAATGCGATAGCCCACCGTATTACCTGTTCGTTCACCCAGGTTTTGTGCAAGACGTTCGGCCACCGAACGGGTTGCCAGCCTTCGAGGTTGAAGCATGATGATTTTCCCGGACTGAAGCCAGGGTTCATTCAGCAATTCAAGCGGAACAAGGGTTGATTTACCTGCACCGGGTGGTGCTTGTAAAATGGTAATGGGATTCCGCTGAAGGGAACTTCGTAATTCTTCCAATATCTCCTTTACCGGGTAATCCATCGGTCTAAAGAAACAAAAAGTAACGGTGTTTACCCACGAGGTAAGTTAAATGGAAGATTACTTGGGTCTCTTTCAGCTACTGGTTTAATCCTTATCGTCTTCCTTTCCGGAATGAAACGCCAATAAAGGTGTGTTGGTGTAATACGAGAATTTCTTGGTTATGCTGGGATTGAAAATTTTTTCAAATAACGAACGCTTCCGTGTGGCCAAAGCAATAATATCCACTCCGGTTTTCTCAATCAATGCATCCAGACCGGTGTTTATATTGGCATCACTGATTACCACACCTTCAATTTTTTCATAACCGGTAACTTTTCGGATTTCTTCCGCGAACTTATCTATTACCTCCTTTTCTTCATCGGTTTCTTCAGTACCAACCACAATGTGTGCAAATAACAACCTGGCATTAAAAGCACTTGCCAATTCGGTTAACAAGGTTGCTGAACTAATATCACTGTAGGAGAAATTAGTGGAGTACAGAATTTTCTCAGGCCGCTTATACGTGGTATTATCAGGAATACAAAGTACCGGACAAGCCGATTCCTCAATTATGGAGGCTGTATTGCTTCCAAAAATGACGTTACTCATTTTAGTTGCTCCCCGGGTACCCATTATAATCATATCCACCTTACGGTCGGAAGCCAGGGTTAGTATTTCACTTACCGTTTCCCCAACAGTAACTTCACCTGAACACGAAAGTGACGGGTATTCAGCTTTAATAGTCTTGACTATAGTATCAATTTGCTCCTGAGCTTTTCGGGTTGCCCGTCCGATTTCCTCAGCCATGATGGCATGTATAGCACTTTGCCTGGAAACCGGTGGAGTATAAACATGCATAATCAGCAATTCCGATTGCAGAGCCTGGGCTGCTTCAACAGCATATTCCAGCGCATTGGATGCATTATCAGAAAAATCGGTAGGAATGAGAATGCGTTTCATGGTCGGATTGAGTTTAATGATCTATTCCGTACTGCTTAAAAATCATCAAAAGCAATCACATATCAGGTGACAATAATCAGTTGAGGCAATGAATTGGATCATCCGTAAAAGAGAAACCTTTAATA
>JALOMY010000019.1 GCA_025455225.1 Cyclobacteriaceae bacterium
TATGTTTCTGGAACGACCCTGAATTCAACCGGTACAACGAAAGTTATTTTGAACAATATCCCGGTGTTTGGAGACACGGTGATTGGATAAAAATTACCGAACGGGAAGGAATTATAATTTACGGACGGTCAGACGCGACCCTCAATCGGGGTGGTGTGCGTATTGGAACCAGCGAGGTATACCGGGCCCTTGATTCGATTGATGAAATCAAAGACAGCCTGATAGTCTGCATTGAAAAAAAAGGTGGCGAATTCTGGATGCCTTTGTTCCTGATTTTAAATAATGGGTTTTCAATGACCAATGATCTTCAGGAAAAAATCAAAGGTCAACTAAAGACAACTTGCAGTCCGAGGCATGTACCCGATTCTATTCATGTGGTTCCTGATATCCCCTACACAATAAGCGGAAAGAAGACCGAAATGCCGGTAAAAAAAATTCTAATGGGTCAACATCCGGAAAAAGTCATTAATCCTGGTTCATTGCGAAACCCCGAATCCTTGAACGCGTTTGTCGAGATCGCAAAACGCTTTTCAGCATGATATTCATTTGATTTAATATACTAGTATGAGGAAAACTACCATTCAATTTACCATCGAACTTGACGAAAATAATATCCCGGATAAAATTCAATGGGATGCCAGTGACAAACCAGACCATGCCCCATCTGATGCCAAATCCATCAGCATTGCTATATGGGACCAGGTTCAGAAAAACACCCTGCGGATTGACCTGTGGACCAAGGATATGCCTGTAGACGAAATGAAACGCTTCTACATTGATTGCCTGGGCGGCTTGGGGCAGAGCATCCTTACCTCAACAGGCGATGAATTTATGGCTTCTGAAACCCATGCCCTGTGTGATCGCCTTATCGCCCATATCCGTAACCAGAATTCTGCCAAAGAATAACACACTTAAATAATTACTTTAACGAAATCGCAATCGATTTCAATTTTATTGCCATTTTTTTGTACTTTTCTGAGAGGTACCACGGGTACCCTTTACACAAACTTAATCACACAAAGAACCTAACCTTTTAAAAGAGTCTGTATGGAGAAGTTTTACAAACGTTCATTGAGGCTAACCCTGTTTTTATTGCTGGCTGCCTCTGTCGCATTTGCGCAAACCAACATATCGGGTACGGTAACCGATAAAGCAACCGGAGAGCCGCTGGCAGGTGTTAATATTGTAGTAAAAGGCCGTGTACTAGGCACAATCAGCAACACCAAGGGCGAATTCTCGCTATCCATTAACCAGCCACCACCGGTAACGTTGGTTTTTTCATTTATCGGTTATTCTACACAGGAGATTGTAATTGCAACCGAAAATACGACCAACCTAACTGTCTCACTTGAAGAGAGTGTTCTGCTTGGCCAGGAGGTAGTTGTAACAGCATCGCGAGTCGAGGAGAGCATAATCAAATCTCCGGTTACAATCGAAAAGGTTGATCTTCTTGCAATTCAACAAACTACTGCTCCTGATTTCTTTGATGCCCTGGCAAACGTTAAAGGGGTTCAGGTTAACTCAGGAAGTTTAAACTTCACCCAGGTAAATACGCGTGGATTTGCCACCATTGCGAATGTTCGCTTTGTACAGTTGGTGGATGGTATGGACACTTCTGCTCCCCTATTGAATTTCCCTACGGGTAATATTGTCGCGATGAGTGAATTGGATGCTGAAAGCATGGAATTAGTACCAGGTGCTGCTTCTGCCCTCTATGGACCGAATGCCTTTAATGGTATTCTTATGATGAAAAGTAAAAGTCCGTTTGAATACCAGGGGCTCAGCGTTATGGCAAAGGGCGGAGTGACTCAAAGCGATGCCCAGGGAGAAAGCAACTTTCTCTATAATGTGGGGATACGGTATGCGAAAGCATTTAATAACAAGTTCGCTTTCAAGGTAAATTTCTCCATGCTTCAGGCAACGGATTGGATCAGTAACGATTACAAAACAGATCGTTTGTTACCTGAATCTACGGTTGACCTGAGTGGTCGTCCCAATTTTGATGGACTGAATTTATACGGTGATGAAACACCGATTCCTGTACCCATCGGAGGAACCTTCGGTACACTTGATTTGCGGAGAACCGGTTTCAAAGAAGAAGATATCCTGGATAACAATGATGCTTCGAGTATGAAAGCTGATCTGGCGCTTCATTACCGAATTAACGATCGTCTTGAATTGCTTTATAATTACCGTTTTGGTGGGGGTAGTTCGATCTACCAGGGAACTGAAAAATATGCTTTGCGCGATTTCACCCAACAATTTCATAAACTCGAACTAAAAGGCGATAACTTCTTTGTTCGCGGCTACATGACTGAAACTAAAGACGGAGATTCCTGGAACATGAGTGCCCAGGGAGGTTTTATGAATGAATATTATAGCCCTACTGCTACTAAATGGGCTCCTGAATATGCTCAGACTTATGTTCTGGCAATGCAGGGATATTGGCCCGGAGTTCCCGCTGGTAACCCTCAATTGGCACATGCCGCAGCCCGTGCTTATGCAGATCGTGATCGTCCGGCTGTTGGAACTACAGAATATAAAGATCTCGTAAATGCCGTTCGTGGTAACCTGTTTCAACGAAATCCTCCGGGTTCTTCCTTCGTTGACAATTCAAGACTTTATCATGGAGAATTCAATTATAATTTTAAACAGATTGAAATCTTTGATTTCATGGTTGGTGGAAATTACCGTCAATATGATCTGTTTAGTGATGGAACAGTATTCAATGAAGACCCCGAAGGCGATGGTAATTTTGAACGTGTAAAGATCAATGAATTTGGATTTTATGGTCAACTAGCCAAAACGCTGGGTGAATCATTGCGATTAACTGCATCTTTACGCTATGACAAAAATGAAAATTTTGATGGCCAGGTAACTCCTCGTTTTTCGGCAGTTTATACCTTTAGCGAGACTCATAATATTCGAGGTTCTTTCCAGACGGGTTTCCGCAACCCGGATACACAGGCTCAGTTTATTTACTTCCCTTCTACCGGTGGTACCTTATTGGGTAGCACGGAAGCGAATGCAGCACGCTATGGTGTTCATAACGGAGGTGCCTGGACTCAAGCGTCCTATAATGCATTTCGTGCCACGGGCGGAACACTTGATCCTGTAACCGGCCAACCCATAGGAGGAAACCCAGCCTTATTGGTTACTTCCGATATCCCATATGTGCAACCTGAACAACTTCAATCCTATGAGATTGGTTACAAGGGTTTATTCTCTACTTCTCTTTTGATTGATTTTAATGCCTACTACACTAAGTATAAGAATTTTATTGGAGGAGAAATTGTAGCAGTAAAAGTTGGAACTTCTCATCAGGGTAATCCGGTTCCTGCAGGTTCATTATACTCACCGTATGTTAATAAAGCTGACGATGTTGACTCCTATGGTGTTGGATTGGGTCTTACCTACAATTTTGCGAAAGGATACTCCATAAACGGATCGTACAATTATGCTACCTTCTCAACCGATGAGACCGGTGACTTCCGAGCAGGTTTTAACACGCCTGAAAACCGTTTTAATGTAGGATTTGGAAATCGCAAGCTTACCAAAAACCTTGGCTTCAACCTGAATTACCGTTGGCAGGAAAGTTTCCTTTGGGAATCGTCCTTTGGTATCTGGAATGTGCCGGAGTTTGGCGTGTTTGATGCTCAGGTTAGCTATAAAATACCCTCACTTAAGACAATTGCCAAAATTGGTGGAACCAACCTTCTTGGAGGGGATTACAGAACTAACTTCGGTGCTCCTTTTGTAGGGCAACAGATTTACATATCCCTGACTTTTGATGAGTTCCTGCGCTAACCTTAATATCATTCAACAGTAAACGCGAAACATTATGAAAACCATAAAATATTTAGCACTTGCATTCATTCTGACTGCCTTTCTGGGTGCGTGTGAGCAGGAGTTAATCGAATTAACACCTGATGAAGAAAACAGAACAAACGTTGATCCCGATCCATGCAATGGAACGGCCGGTTCTGCCAGTTTCACTAAATTCGTTGCTATCGGCAATTCTTTTGTTGCAGGTATACAAGGTGGAGCCTTATTTACAACCGCACAAGACAATTCACTGGCTGCTATCATTAACAAACAACTGGCTTGCGCAGGTGGATCAGAAACGTTTAATCAACCTAACATTAATGCCACATTGGGTTGGAATTTATTTGTTACTCAACCCATCCTGACTGACCCTACTAAACCTGTGTTGGGTAAACTCTTACTTCAAGGAGCACCTCCAAGACCAACCCCCCAGGCTTATGCAGTAGGCAATCTGGAAGCCTTGCCAAATCCTACATTGAATCCTGGTTTTATATATTCCGGCAATAAAGCTGCGCTTAATAATTTTGCGGTTCCTGCAGTTTTCCTTGGCCAGGCCCTGATTCCTCAAACCGGTAACTGGGCATTGGCCGGTGTTGATCCTCGATTTAATCCATTCTATGGTCGGTTTGCTTCAAACCCTGGTACTTCAACTATCATTGGTGATGCAGCCACTGCTGCAGGTTCATTCTTTATGTTCTGGTTAGGACTTGACGATTTCTTCTTGCATGCTGCCTTTGGCGGAGATCCTACATTAGCTCCACTTACTCCTGCAACTGGTGGCCTTCCCAATGGATTTGATGGTCAATATGCTGCTGCAATTGGTGCTTTATTGGCATCTAACCCCGATCTTAAAGGTGTTGTAGGAAACTTTCCAGATATTTTTAAAATGCCTCATTTTACTTCTGTTCCATGGAATGCAATTGCATTTACAGCAGCAGATCAAGCTACAATTGATGCAACAAATGCTGCATATGCTACCTATAACGCTGCATTGAATAATCCTGGATTTGCTTTATCAGCAGAAGAGATCGCGAAACGAACTATAAACTTTAAAGTTGGTGGAAATGGAATTATTATTACAGATGAGACACTAACCAATTTAACTGGCTTTGGTGTACCTAGTATTCGGCATGCAACATCGGCTGATATTTTTCCCCTATCTGCAGGAAGTATTGTCGGTACTCAGCAAACTCCAGGGAATCCTGCAACGACCTGGGGAGTTGGAGTTCCACTACCCGATAGATATGCGTTAATACCATCAGAAATACAAGCAATCAATGATGCCCGGACTGCTTACAATCAAGTAGTTCAAAATGTAGCTGGTGCTTACCCTACCCGTTTGGCTGTCGCAGATGTTAATGGAGCTTTAGGCACTCTTGTCACAAATCAGTTCGCCATTCTAAATGGAGTAACATTGACTCCTAATATTAATCCGCCTACCGGAATTTATTCAGAAGATGGTGCGCATTTTAACACAAGAGGATATGCATTCATTGCCAAAGTATTCATCGAGGCAATTAATCAAAAATTCCAGTCTACAGTACCGGTTCCGAATATGAGCCGTTATTCAGCTACGGCTCTTCCGATTCCATAACAAGTCAAGAACTTGAGAAAAAAGGCTGCCCAAATGCAGCCTTTTTTATTTCCCAAATTTAAACCCATCCCCTCATTGCATTCCCAAATCAGGAAAGAAGTGGGACAAAAAGTGTTAAATCACTCCCTAAACGAACATTATTAATATGGCCTACAAGTTGGATTACATGGCAAAACAAAATTCAAAGCCATGCTTTTCAAGTTATTTTTTAAACAATTTTCACCGGCCAGGCAGATTGCCTATTTGCGTAAGAAAGGTACGCTGATCGGTAGCCGAAAGCTTGGAAAGAATCTGGTTTCCGTTTACCTGATTCACGACTTCTTTGTTGAGGTTATGGTGTCACCGGAAGGAACCTTTGCCGAAACGGTTAAGATTTTTCAGAACCTGAAACATCTTCAGAATTATATGGAAAATGATACCCGGTTAAAGATGAATTAGATCTTTAGGGATTAAATATATCCTGCAACCCAGTATGCTGATATACCAAGCCATTCTTTGAACAACTTGTGCCAAATTACCAACGCATCCGGATTTGGAACGAGCAGCGAGCCTGGAGTAAACTGAGTGGGGTGTGTATAAAAATCAGTGCTGAATGTATCTGCATCTAAACCAACCTTCTTAAAACAGGCCCGTGTTCGTCTTAAATGAAAAGCTGATGTAATCAACATCAGCTTTTCATTTTCTGCATCTTTTAAAATGTCCTTTACGCGAATTGCTGATTCATATGTATTCCTCGATTCATTTTCAATAAGGATGTCGGTTTTGGGAA
Organism: Cyclobacteriaceae bacterium; assembly: GCA_025455225.1. Classification (GTDB taxonomy): domain Bacteria; phylum Bacteroidota; class Bacteroidia; order Cytophagales; family Cyclobacteriaceae; genus UBA2336. Next base: position 6,189 of record JALOMY010000019.1, read on the forward strand.
TTCCCATGAGTTCTAAAACCTTCACTAATTCATCGGCTTCAGGTCTTCCTTCTGTAATTAAACGTCCTGTACCACCGGTTACCAGAATTCTATTTATGATTCCACGTTTATAAAGCTCGGCAGTATGAACTACCCGATCAGCACCATGCGTGAAATAAACACGGTCAGCAGGCTCACGGTCATTATGAGTTACGCCCGTCAACAGAATTCCATAAGCATAGCTTCGCTTTATCTCATCAAAAGGGGTAACGGGTAATTCCCAAGCCTTCATGGCCTCATTGGCAATAAAGTCGTTTGAGAAAAAAAGCAAGGCAATAAAGGAACTTAACAATAGCCCCTTCTTCCACCTGGGCTTTTTGATGATTAACGATAGCAGAAATGCCAGGCAAATTAATGTCAATGGCATGGCTAAAAAATTAATCGTCTTTGATAAAATAAAAAACATATTGAATTACTTAATACCAGGCAGAATCATACCAAGATACCTTAAACTGTAAATGATTTCGAAACGAAATTAAACTCTTCTGTTCAGGGGATTAGAAAGATTACCGATTCCATCAACTAATTTTCTCAGAATATCGAAATACAATGTGATTATTAAAAAGAGTGTCATGGACCATATAACCCCCGTATTGAACAATAACGTATCGATATTGCGATTTAAAAAATGTTTAAATGGCATGTAAAACTGGGCATCAAAGTCAACTATATGATCAGGATCCGGGTCCTTATAAACCGGATATATTTTTTGAACAAGTTTACCATCCCTTTCAATTATTTTATGAGGCTCGGTGAGATTCTTGACAAAGTCTGCAATGGACTCATTCCGGTATTCTTCTTTAAATCGATTAAATGCTTTCTCCTTATCCGGTGTATCCGTCATTTTTCGGATTTTATTTTCCCGGGCCGCTTCAGCTTTATTATAACGATTTATGTAAAATCGTTTCAAAACTGTCATAAATTCAATGGCTTGCCTGTAAACCAATGAATCGAATTGAGCAGGATTAAGCTGATCGATCCAGGGTTGATTTGCCTGGCCTATACTGCTTATCTCTTTACTTATTTCGTTTCGAACCAACTGTAAATCGGTACTTAGTTTTGACTGTATTTCAGGCTCAGCAGATTTAAAATGATGAAGACAATATTGCAATCGCGTTTCCAATTCTGAAATGTAATACGTCTTCTTGTAATCAGCATGCGCCATTACTTTATCATACATGTAAAACTCCCGCTCAAAGCGGTTATCCTTAAACTGCGTTACCATAGAAGCTTCAAATGCCCACCGTGAAGCCATTACATCACCCACAAAAGGTACGGTAGCCGTATTGCCAATAACAGGATTCAGTTTATCAAATTTTACAACCACACCACTGAGTATCAATTGGGGTATAATCAGCAAAGGAATTAGGATGTAAATGGTTACCGCTGAATTAAATGCTGACGAAATATTCAATCCTAAAACGTTGGCAAAACAAGATGCTGAGAACAAGATCATCCAGTGTTCAATCATCATTCCCTTAATCTCCAGTATATAATTTCCAACCAAAACGAAACACAGGGTTTGAATGGCGGAGAGTAGAAAGAGAATTCCAATTTTTGATAGCAGGTAGCTGCTTCGGCTTAGATGAAGAAACGCTTCCCGCTTCAGTATTTTCCGGTCACGAATTATTTCTTCCGCACTAACTGTTAAGCCCATAAACAAGGCAACAATGACACTCATGAACAGATAGGCCGGTAGATTAACATTTTTGCTGAATACGTAGACGGTACGGATATTATCATCAATATTATAATACCGAACGATAAAGGCCAGTATGAAAGCCAGAAGCGGAGCCTCCAACAAATTGATAATCATATACTGACGGTTATGAATCTTTGCCTTTATGTCGCGCAACGCAAATAACTTGGTTTGCCTGATGCGGCCTGGTATTCTTAAAGTTGACTTAACTTCTTCATTTGATGTTTTTACCACCGGTAACCGGGCATTTTTCTTATAGATTTTATGCCATTGCTCAGGTGTTATTTTACGTTCATTGGTAAACTGCCCATATTCATTGATCACTTTGGTTTCAATGATATTGAATATTTGTTCGGGGTTTACATTTCCACATTCTATGCATTCACCCAATTCGCTGTTGATCATATCAATACTTCGCTTGAAGTAGACAATTGAATCAACCGGGTTTCCGTAATAAATCTGATATCCGCCCGTATCTAAAATCAATAATCGATCGAATTTCTTAAAGATATCGGAGGATGGCTGATGAATTACAGCAAATACCAGTTTACCCTTAAGGGATAATTCTTTAAGCAGGTCAATAATATTTTCTGAATCCCTTGACGACAACCCGCTGGTGGGTTCATCACAGAATAAAATGGATGGTTCGCGAAGTAACTCTAATCCAATATTCAGTCGCTTCCGTTGCCCACCACTTATGGTTTTTTGAAGGGGTGATCCCACCTTAAGATCTTTCCGTTCTGCTAATCCAAGATCTTCCAGGGTTTTCATCACCAATGAATCAATTGATTTTTCATCGAGGTCACTGAAACACAGCTTGGCTGCATAATACAGATTCTCATAAACCGTGAGGTCTTCGATCAACAAATCATCTTGCGGCACAAAGCCAATAATTCCCTCGATTCGCTGTGGTTCTTTGTGAATATCAATCCCATTAATGAAAACGTGGCCTCGTGTGGGTTTTTCTGAACCATTCAATACATTAAGAAGTGTTGACTTACCTGAACCGCTGGCACCCATTAACGCCACCAGCATGCCCGATTCTTCCATCAAATCAATTTCCTGCAAACCGATTCCTCCATTCTTGAAGCGGAAATGAATATTATGGGCTTCGAACGTAAGATGTTCGCTTTTACTGAGTCGCTTAAATCGGCTTACGATATCGCCATAGTAAACCGGATCGTCCTTTTCCCAACGAATGGTACTTCCTACACTTAGAACACGAATTGATCCGGACTTAAAAGGAACACCATTCAGAAAAACCTCAGAATTACCCAGGTACTTTATAAAATACAATTCAGCACCTTGCATATAGAGGATTTCGACAAACCCCTTCAGGTGCTTTCTTTTGATATGCAATGCGTGGTTAAAGACAGCATCTTCCTGGTTATCAATAATCAGTAATTCAGGGTGATCCAGATGGGAGGCTTCCTGTACGGTAACAAAAGTGCGAATGGCACTTAAATCCCTTTGGTCAATACTAAATGATGCGCAGATAATTTGTATTAACTCTTCTTCGCGTTGCGTTATCCGCTCATCTGCTAAAACGATACGAACCAGGTCAAGAACTATAACATACTTTTGCTTTCGGGTTAATGCCTGGTTAATCTCAGTACATATCTGACGGATGTATTCGGAATCATCAAGCCCTTCTTTTGGTACCTCTGCAGCATACTCATCAAATTGTGCCAGGTATTCGTTTACTTTAACTTCATTCAAATGATCGATCAGAAAGATCCGGATTTGATCCCTCTCCTGCCGGGTAACTTCATCTTGCCTCGCTACTACAGCAAACAACCGTAGAAGCGCTTTCAGAATAACTTCACTCATGGTACGTTAATAGGTCATTAAATATACTCAAGAACAACCTCAGCATAAAAAAAGAAAGGACTGGTTTTTACCAGTCCTTTCCTCGATTATTTCAATAATCGTAATTAATCGGTAATGGACTTCCGCATCTTAGAAACAATTTCGGTTATCTGTACCAGGTTTTTATCACTAAGAACCATGTCTCCACGATTATTTTTGATTTGCTCATCGATGTTGAGCGCCTCGTATGTTTTTTCAAGATCCTGCAGATTACGTATCAGGTCTGTCACAGGCTCAGTCTGTTCTACACCGCTCAGCATCTTCACCAAATCAGAAACAGATGGCTTCTGTTTTAAAATTATCTGGATAACAGGGGTTAAAATGGTGTTCCGAACTTCTGCTGGTAATTCATCTTTAGGATACGATGCAACCAAGCCCGTTGAAAGATACAATCCTTCAATAAAACTACCCGTAACTACCAAAGCTGCTAACTTATTGCGTTGATCATCCTTCAGAAATTTCTCGGTTTGTGCTTGCGTACGATCCAGCAACGCAGCAAGTGAATCTTTGTTGGCGATATTGGCTTCAAACTGCTGCAATAACTCCAGATCAAAACTGCCGATCACTCCTAAATTATCCGCTAATGCCTTACACGTGTTCAGATATTCGATGGCATCCTGCGTTTTATCGTACGAACTCAGGTAACCGATATCAGCCGTATAAACGCCCAAATTCAAAGCTGCCTTTTCGGTACGGTTGGCGTATTGTTCACTCTTGGTACGTGGATTAATTAAGGTTTGATTGTACTCAGCACCGGTTTGTTGAATCAAATAAGGTATCTCGGTTGGTTTGGGAATACCATAAACTACATCTTGTATGGTTTTCTTCAGGCTATCTTGTGCTTGGGCAAATTCTTCCGATTCTGTGCTTTTCTTTTCGGAAGTTCCGCAAGAACTGATCACCAAAATCAACGCTAAAATAAGAACTGAGAATAGGGACTTTAAGAAATTCATAATTTCGGTTGGGTTTAGAAATTCAAGTTTAACACATTTTTTGATGCTTTTAAAACCCCGCATTCACAATTTTGAACGTTTTTAAAGGAAAATGGTCACTCATTTATGAGGCTAATTGGGTCGAAACCAGGGTTATCCAAAACCCGGTTAGTGAAGGGCTATTATTGAGTTCTCTGCAATAACAAATACCTGGTCTTCCTTACGCGGAGCGAGCCGGGCCAGGCCAGTAAAAGCTCCAAAAGCCGGAAGAAACCCTTGACGTTCACCGAAATAAAAACACGGCAACGTCATATGTTGCTTCCCCTTACCGATCAGCTGAACACCAGGATGAACGTGGCCGGAAAGTACATAATAATCTCCATTGATTTCTTCCGGAGGTATATGGGTTAGTAAAAATGGGACAATGCAAATCTCTTCCTTGTGTAGCTGAATCCGATTTTTTGCATAGAGCTGATCGCTTAAAATATCATGATTACCGATTACCAGCTCTACGCTGAGGTATTGGAAACTACCGGTAAAAATACCTACCTGTTCCCAATCGAAATTATAATGACTGTGGAATAAATCACCGATACAAATCAGCCGATCTGGTTTTTTAGTCTGAACCAGTTCAATTAAGGTTTCCCAGTTCTTCGAATTTGCCTTTACCGGAACCGGTATACCGGATTTACGGAAATGATTCACCTTGCCCAGGTGCATATCTGCTACCAGCATGATTTTCTGAGATTTCCACCATATAGCACGCTGTGGCAGTAACTCCAGCTCTTCACCAGCAATTTGAACAATCATGCTTCTGTCTTTAACCGCAATGGTACAAAAGTGAAAGAAAAATTGAAATGCCGGCTTGAAGGGTTTAAAATCTTATAATTTGATTTTAATCGTAATAAAAAAAGGGAGGCTGAATTTCAGCACTCCCCTTCCAAACTAAACCTACAATCTACACTAAACCAAAAATCGTTATGAGCTTATAACTAAAACGGGTACCCCTGCCTGCGTGATCCAATCGGTTGATGTTGAACCATTCAGCAACCGGGCAACCAGGCTCTTGCGTTTGATGGTGAAAATCAGATCGACCTGATTTTTCCGAACGATTTCCGTAAGAATCAATGAATCAGCCGATTCCCCGGGAAATAATATTCTTGACTGTATTCCATACTCCTTATTCAATTTGTTGACCCATTCTTTAGCATAATCAGAATTGGATGAGTATCTACCCTTAATTGGAAGAATGGCTACTTCCTGCGAAGTTTCATTAACCAATTGCATAATGGAATCCAGTTCGGCAATTCGCTCCGGCTTCATATCGGTTGCCAGGATTGCCCGATTGGGTAAACGCGGATTATGGTTACCGGGAACAACCAATACCGGTATTGTTGTCTGTTTTGAAATAAAGCTGATTATGCTTCCGGCTTGCGGTTGCTCATTATGATCAGATCCCAATACAATGATGTCCGGTTTCAGGTTTTCAATTTGTTTCATCAACTGAAACCGAACATTGCCCATTACTATTTCATCTTCAACGGGAATATTTTCCAAAGCGATGATTTCCCGTATGGAGCTCATCTTCTGCTCTGCTTTTCGGTTTAATTGATCCAGATTCCATTGCAGGACAACCGGATTCTCTGTTTCGGCCAATTCTTCAAGATCAATTACATGACTTATTCTGATTTTACCTCCTGAAAACCGGGCAAGCATTGCCGCATAATGCAAGGCATTATATGAGCAATTCGAAAAATCTACCGGTACGAAATAGGTAAGTTGTTTCATGATCACCTTTTGTTAACCCTGATAAACCAATTTTTTTGACTTACGCGTTGCACTTTCCTTTCTTCGTACATTGACCTGTTCCTTCTTTATGATCTCTACTTGTATATCGCGTTCCATAGCTTGCTGGCGGAATTCGTGAATGATTTCCAGTACATCATGATCAACAAAGGCAGATTTGCTCATATCAATAACAACTTCCGATCCTTCCGGAATTTCATTCAATTCTTTTCGAATAGTGGCCTTATTTAAGAAAATCACTTCCTGGGCCAAGGTTAGCCGTACCCGTTCATTTCCGTTTTCAGTTTCCTCACGCTGTACAAAATGAGAATGCCGGTAACTGTTGCGAAGAATAATGAATATAGCTACTACCATTCCAATACCTATTCCCTTTAATAAATCTGTAAAAACAACTCCTGCTACAGTAGCCATAAACGGGAGTAACTGGCTCCAGCCTAACCTTGCCATTTCGCGGAAAATTGAAGGCTTGGCTAATTTATAACCCACCATTAAAAGAACACCTGCCAGTACTGCCAACGGAACCATGTTCAGAATTCCAGGAATAGCGATAACACACAACAAAAGCAATAAACCGTGCAGGATGGTTGACATCTTCGTACGGGCACCCGACTGAATATTAGCTGAACTACGTACAATTACTTGTGTAATCGGAAGTCCACCAATCAGCCCCGACACAATATTACCGGTACCCTGTGCCAGTAATTCACGGTTGGTATCCGTAACTCGTTTATAAGGATCCAGTTTGTCGGTTGCCTCAACCGACAGTAGAGTTTCTATGCTGGCAACAATTGCTATTGTAAATGCTATAATCCATACATCCTGACTAACAATCTGACTGAAATCAGGAAGACTGAATTGAGTAAGGAATTCATTGAAATTATTAGCTACCGGAACTGTAACAAGATGCTCGGCAGAAAGTGCCCATTGCGGAAAGAAGGTAGAAGCTATCGATTGATAAAGCACACCTACGAGAACTGCAACCAGTGGTCCTTGTATAACCTTAAATACATAGTGCTTCTTTGATAAATACAGATCCCATAGCAGGAGTATACTCAGGGAAAGAATACTTACTATAACTGCACCAGGAGTAATAGCATCCAGCATGTAAGTAAGCTCAGTTAATGTATTATGTCCATCGGGCTGATTAAAACTCATATCGCCAACATAATCGGCATCATAGCCCACAGCATGAGGAATCTGTTTCAGAATAATTATAATCCCGATTGCAGTTAACATACCCTTAATAACCGAAGTGGGGAAAAAATATCCGATAACCCCGGCTTTAATGAACCCCAGTACAATCTGAAGTATTCCCGCCAGAACAACTGCAAGAAGAAAGGTTTCAAATGACCCTAATTGTTGAATGGCCGCCAGTACAATAACAGTTAACCCGGCAGCAGGTCCGCTTACCCCAAGGTGAGAACCGCTTATTGATCCCGCTACCAATCCTCCTACAATACCTGCAATAATACCAGCAAACAATGGTGCCCCGCTGGCAAGCGCAATGCCCAGGCAAAGCGGTAAGGCTACGAAAAAGACTACAACGCTTGCAGGTAAATCATTTCTTAGATAAGAAAATAGACCACCTTGTTTAAGATCATTAATCATTACTCCATGATTTTGCAAACACAACAATACAGCTAGCTGATTAAGCTGAAATTAGACCCACATTAAAATGTGATTAGAAACACATGATTCTGCGTAACGATCAGGAATTCTTACGATTCGTTATGCAAGGGAAGGGTAATTCGCACCAACGTACCCTTATTTATTTTGGATTGAACCTCCAGCTTGCCCTGATGGAGTTCAACAATACGAAGGGTTAAGGGGATACCAATTCCGGTTCCCCGGATTTGCCTTACATTATCGGCCCGGAAAAAGGGCTGAGTGATTTTAGGAATATCTTCCTGTGCAATACCGATACCCTGATCTTTCACTGAAATTGCAACCTCATTGCTGCCTACGGATATAAACACATGAACGGGAGCATCGTGTGAAAATTTGCTGGCATTATCGAAAATATTAATCAGGGCCGTCTCCAGAAGATTTACATTTCCAAAAACATGAGGCCCGGTTTTTTGCGGATTTATGTCAAAATCAAAACGGATCTGATTGGCCGGATTTAATAATTCATATTTCCTTAATGAATCGGACAACAATTTATTGAGGGAAATACGCTCACGTTTAATATCAGTCGGACTGAAGCTTACGTTTGAAAGTTGAAGCAGATTGTTCACCAGCATATTCAGGCGATCGGCCTCCTGAATGATTATTCGCAGCGACTCTCTATATTCAGCAGATGACCGGTCCTTCTCCAAGGCAACCTCAGCCTCTCCTATAATTGCGGTTAAAGGATTTCTGATTTCATGGGAAGCATTGGCCACAAATAGTTTCTGCGAACTAAATGCAGCATCTAACCGGTCAAGAAGATTATTAAATGCAATAGCCAGTTCACCGAGTTCGTCATTCGGATTGAATACTGTTAATCGTTCATGGATATTTTTCACACTAATGCTGTTGGCATTCGATATTTTTCGGGAGATCGGTTTAATTAATCGTTGTGAAATAAAATAGCTCAACAGGGTAATGACCAGAACACAGCCTATCAACGCACCGATAATGATATTGCGGAGATTTCGTAAAACGCGTATACCCACTTTGTCAACAGCAGTAACCAATACCGCATATTGCCCATCCTGTAAATTAAAGATGCGTCCCGACCCCTGGATGGTGTCCCGGGAAAATTCTGAGGTTCCATTCTCAACAAGAAGAGTAAGGAATTCAGCCGGATAAGGGTGCTTCAGGTTTCTTTGCCATTCCTCGTTTACTTTGACTACTTCTTCAGTTTCATCCGGAAGAGAATAAAGAAATTCCTGACGAATTTTTTCATACTCTTCTTCCGTGAAGGATTCCCGCTCCAGAAAAATCTTTTCGGCAAGATCGACCCGGGTTTTCAGGCGCTGAAAAAATTCATTCTTTCTGTATTCGGATGAGAAAAAGAAAACTGAAAGACCAAATCCCAGCAAGATCAACGATGAAGCAATACTGAATTGAATAGTAATTCTATGCCGGATCTTCACGCTTGATATCTTTAATGGTATAGCCCATGCCCACCACCGTCTTGATTAATGGATATGGAAAATCATGGTCAATTTTTTTTCGCAGGTAGTTAATATAAACATCCACCACATTGGTACCCAGATCGTGGTTGATGTCCCAGACATTTTCAAGAATATCAGTCCGTGAGACAACCTTGTTTTTGTTTTGGAGTAAATATTCCAATAGCCGGAATTCCCGGGCTGTTAATTCGATTTTCTTATCTCCCCGAAATACTTCCTTTGCGTCCAGGTCGAGCTTCAGATCATTAACGGTTAATACTTTACTGACAATGGATTTTCTCCTGGCCAATGCCTGAACTCGGGCCAGCAGTTCACGAAATTTAAAGGGCTTGGTCAGGTAATCATCGGCCCCCACAGTAAGGCCATCAACAATATCATCCGTAGTCCCTAATGCTGTAAGCATTAAAACCGGGGTTTGATCTTTATGTTCGAGCCGGAGTTTGGCGCATAATTCAAGACCGTTCATCCCCGGCATAACAACATCGAGGATAATCACATCAAAGGCATCACTCAACGCCATGGTCAGGCCTGTAACACCATCAAATGCCTGAAGCACTTTTATGCCATTTTCTTCCAATCCTTTCCGAATGAAAGAAGCTACACGCTGTTCATCTTCGATCAGGAGAACTTTCATCAATCATATTCTGAAGTGCTTCAAGTTACACAATTTGAACTTGCTTCGTTAATGCCGCTTGATTAACAAAGGCTTTCAGCGCTTTAGTAATTTGAATCCAATTTCCCGGCCTTGCCCTCGCATCATAGCCAGATTGATCCAGAAAAAGGCGAACTGCTCCATCAACTGGAATTTATCGTTACCACCTACATCATAACACTCGGCAAACCCTGCATCCAGCGCCAGCTGCCGTACGATCTTCTTGCCGTGCTCACTGTCTCCGGCCATGAACATATCGATTGCCAAATTCCCATACACCGGATTCTTCATGTTGTTAAACCCGGTAGTGTTAAAACTTTTCACTACATCGCGGGTGGGGGTATTCGCCAGGATAGCATCGGCCGTGTTGGTAAACCCAACAGGACCGCGCCCCATAACTACGTTCATAGCATCAATGATTACTTTACCCGAAGTATCGCCCAATGATTTAGCCACGTCAACAGCTGCTGGTGCTGGTGTTGCTACCAGGATGACTTCGGCATTACGCACGGCATCCTGTATAGGATGCACCGAAGTGTTGGCATTACCCAATAATTCCTTCCCTTTGAAGTCGTTCACATCCTGCACTCCTAAAAGAATAGTGTGCCCTGCTTTTGACCAGGCGGTGGCCAGTGCTCCGCCCACGTTTCCTGTTCCGATTATAGCGATTTTCATTATATGTTTTTTTATTAAATAATAAGCGTTATTTCATTTAAACTAAAATACATCTGCCGAAGACAATTTTTCCGGAGATCTTTTGAAGTGAACCTGTATTTGTTGTATATAAAATTGGCAATGACTCAATCACAAATCTTTATACATTAAAAAAGTACCTGATCAACTGGCTCTAGTTTTAAAGGCAATTCAGTTTCACCCAACATTTCCAACAGGTCTCGTTCGATTGTATTGCACAATGCCGACAACGGTACATCCGTAACGCGGTTTTCGAACGGATCTTCATTCACCTCCCCCACCTTTGCGAGTATGGAAAAGACAAATGAAATTATTAATGAAATCGGAATCATAAGGTAATCCAGTCCCATACGGCTGAAATCTCCAATCAGGGAAAAAGGCAGAAGCAGGATAAATGTGTAAAGAAATAACCTCGTGAAATAATCGTACTG
>JALOMY010000198.1 GCA_025455225.1 Cyclobacteriaceae bacterium
CTTATTGTCGGCATTCAGGGCTAAATAAATGTATTTGGTAGTTGTGACTAAGGTGAGTGTCCAGAACACGCACGATAATCCGCCCAGAACCAGGTCTTCCGTAATAACATTAGTTCCTACAATGGCCCTGAATACATACAGTGGAGAAGTTCCGATATCACCATAAATGATGCCCAGCGAAATCAGAACACCGGCAGCCGATAAGGGTGTTTTGTGTTTATGGTAAGATTCTAAAGCCATGAACCAATAGCGAAAGTATTAAATTATCGTTTCCTCTGAAAGCAAAGCCCGGGTCATCAACATGTTCAGTTCACTCCGTCTTTATTCCGGCTTATGATCAACCGGTTACTTTTATCGTACGAGAAATAACTCCAGAACCAGCTGAAGAGGACAAAAAATTTATTTCTGAAACCGATGATGGAGATCAAATGAACGAACATCCACACAAACCAGGCAAAGAATCCCTGGGTCTTAAAAGCTTTAAGATCTACCACCGCCCGGTTGCGCCCAATGGTGGCCATTGAACCTTTATCTTTATAGCGAAAAGGTTGAATCGGTTTTTTCTGAATTATGCGTTTTAAATTCTTCGCTAATAACCTTCCTTGTTGCATGGCAGGTGGAGCCATCATTGGATGTCCATTTGGAAATGAAACGTCACCTTCCATTACAGCCGCATCTCCGATTGTAAAAATGTTATCATAACCCACCACACGATTATACTGATCAACCCGTATTCTTCCGTTACGGGTAATGCAATCGGCATTAAGTCCGTCAATGGGTTTACCTTTTACACCAGCTGCCCAAATCAAGGTTCTTGATATCAGTTTTTCTCCTGTATTGAAGATCACTTCATAGCCATCGTATGATTTAACGGAACAATTCAGATGAACCTTTACCCCCATGTTTTGTAAATATTCCAATGCTTTTTCTGATGCCTCCTTCGACATACCATTTAATAACCGGGGGCCGGCTTCTACTAAATGAACATCCATGTGGCTTAGTTCGAGTTCCTTATAGTCTTCAGGGAAGACATGTTTTTTTAATTCGGAAAGTGCTCCGGCCAGTTCAACACCTGTTGGTCCTCCGCCTACTATGACAAAATCCATCAGACTATTCATCAATTCAGGGTCATCGGTCAACAGGGAATTTTCAAGATTCCGTATGATTTTATTCCGCAGTTGAATGGAATCGATTATGGTTTTCATCGGAATGGAATTCTCTTCTACGTCCTTCATTCCGTAATAATTCGTGGTTGCCCCGTTGGCAATTACCAGGTAATCGTATTTCACACTGCCGATCGAAGTCTCTATTGTATTTTGATCGGGATTAATAGAAATAACTTCACCCATCCGGAAAAAGAAATCAGGTTGTTTTGAAAATCGCTTCCTGAAGGGAAAAACAATAGAGCTGGTTTCCAGTCCGGAAGTTGCTACCTGGTAGAGCAGGGGTTGGAAGGTATGATGATTATAACGATCGAAGAGTACTACCTGGGCCTTGAATCCCTTTAACCCTTTGGCTACTTCCAGGCCACCAAAGCCTCCGCCAATTATGATGATACGGGGTTTGCCCAAATCAGCAATACGCGTTCGCGTGGTAATTAATTTGGGCATGTACGGGAGCAGGTAGAATAAACGACTGCAAATTTAGAGGGTTTATTGGTTTGTGAAAATCAGCCGATTTCTTTGTTTCATTTTTGTTGTTTGTCTCTGGTTAACAATCAGTTAACGAGTTAATAATTATTTCTGACGAACGTCATGTTTTCCGGAATTCCACTTTAGTACTTTTGCGCGTCCTCACAATTAAAAAGACATTTTAACCTTATGAAACACGTATTTTGGATTTTACCGTCAGCACTTTTAATGGTGGCCTGTGGTGCAAAAGAAAAAGCAGAACTTCAAACCAGGGTAGACTCTCTCAGCATTGAATTGCAGAATGCCCAGCGTATGGCTAATACCTTGGTCGAGGTAGGAACCTTAATGGACTCTATCGATGCCAGCCGGAACATGTTACGCATGGACATGGTAGAAGGAACTACGTATGAAGATTACACTTCCCGCATGCAGGAATTAAATCGCTATGTAAAGGAGACTGAGAGAAAAATTGATGATCTGGAGCAAGCACTTCAGAAATCACAGGGAGCGGCTTCAACGTATGCTAAGCAAATCAAAAAACTGAAAGCCGACCTGGATGCAAGAAACAAGGAAATTGTTGTACTTCAGGAAACGGTTGAGAAATACAGAAATGAAAATCAAAACCTGGTGAATTTAGCTGAAATGCAGAGCGCAGAAATTGCTGATAAGGATATTCAGATCCAGACCAAAGAGCAGGAACTGGCTTTGATTGAAGCACGCATACAGGAATTGATGATCCAGTCTAAGATGACAGAGGCAGATGCTTATTATGCCCGTGCAGAAGCTGTGGAAGAAGCAGCTAACCGGACTAAACTTGCTCCGAAAAAGAAGAAGGAAACATTGCTTGAAGCACTTGAGTTGTACAAAAAATCCTTGTCATTAGGCAAGCAGGAAGCTCAAGCCAAGATTACCGAACTGGAGAATAAAACAAAATAGACTTACCGTTTGATTCAGTAAATAAAAAGGGGGAATGTTCCCCCTTTTTATTTTTGCTCCATACTAACCAGATAATACGTGTAAACTAAATAGCCTAAGAAAAGCAACACAGCTTCCCAACGGTCAAGTTTACGGGTATTGAGTGTAAACATAAAAATCAGCAAAACGATCGTTGCAATAACGAGGATATAAAGATCAAAATTCAAGTCGAGATTAAACGGAATTGGTGTGATGAGAGAATTAACGCCAAGAATAAGGCTGATATTGAAAATGTTTGATCCAACGACATTCCCGATGGCAATGTCGGTATTTCTTCGAAAGGCAGCTACCGCAGAAGTAGCCAATTCGGGTAACGATGTGCCTGCTGCCAGAATGGTTAGTCCGATCAGTTTTTCACTTAATCCAAAATGACGGGCCAGTTCAACGGCATTATCAACCACCAATTTTCCTCCCCCGATAAGCATGATTAGCCCGATGGCAATGAGCGTAAATGATTTCCAGCCGGGGTATATGGTAATGCTGATTTCTTCCTCGAAATCACTTGCCGTTTTCATGGTACGGTATATGTAAGCCAGGAATATTCCAAAAAAGACAAGTAAAATGATCCCATCTGTACGGCTTAGTATATTCTCTGAAGAATGAAAGATTCGTTGATCGTTTACCAGGATGTAAAGTAAGAGGGCGGCCACCAGCGAAAGAGGAACTTCATAGCTAACCGTTTTTTTCTGGACAACGAGGGGATAGATCATTCCGGAAAGCCCCAGGATCATCAGAAGATTAAAATTATTACTCCCGATTATGTTACCAAAAGCTGCATCATTTCGGCCGGAAGTTGCTGAAATAATATTCACAACCATTTCAGGCATGGAAGTGCCAAATGCAACTACGGTAAGCCCAATTGCAAGGTTTGAAATATTTAGTTTTTTCGCAGTTGAAGATGCTCCGGCAACCAGCCAATCAGCTCCCTTAATGAGCACAATAAATCCGGCAATAAGCAACGTCAGGGTTAAGGCAATCATAGTTTACCGGTCTGTAAATTTTTTAAAGATAGGTGCTTTACTAAATCCGTCAAATGAAGTTATGCTACTTAATTTCTTTCAATAAGGAAGACGGTATATCCGATATACATGATGAGGAACAGGAAGGCTTCCCACCGGTCGATTTTATTTCGCGTTAATGTAAACATGGAAATCAGCAATCCCAATGTACCGAGGCCAAGAACATATATATCTGTATTCAGGATTGCCGGCTCTACGATATCCTGATGATAATGGGATGGATATTCGATGGGCCGGATCAAGCCGTTAACTGAAAGGATAAGGAAAATATTAAAGATGTTTGAGCCCACTACATTGCCAATAGCAATGTCGGTTCGTTTCTTAAAGGCAGCAACAACCGTTGTGGCCATTTCAGGAAGAGATGTGCCAACCGCCAGTATGGTAAGCCCGATTAATTTTTCACTGAGCCCGAATACCTGGGCTATTTTCACGGCATAATCGGTAACCAGGTAACCACCTCCAACCAGCATTCCAATTCCGGCTAGTACCATAAGCAAGGAAATAGGTATGGTGAAGACACGAATTTCTTCTTCATCAGCTGCTGATTTTTCTTTAAGAGAGTTGTAGATATAGAAAAGGAAAAACAAAAATCCGGCAAGAAGAATACCTGAATCGACCCGGCTTAATACATCAATGTCATGGCCAAGAACAATCCGGTCATTCACCAGTATCCAAAGCAGAATAACTCCCATGAGGGAGAAGGGAACTTCATATCGAACGGTAGACTTTTGAACTACCAGGGGGTAGATTACACCGGTAACCCCAAGGATGAACAGCAAATTGAACATATTGCTGCCAATGATGTTTCCAAAAATGGCTTCGTTTCGGCCATAGTAGGAATTAATCATGTTCACTGTCATTTCCGGAGCCGAAGTTCCCAGGGCAACCACGGTAAGACCAATTATCAGGTTCGATACGTTCAGGCGCTTAGCCAGTGAAGAAGCACCACTAACCATCAGGTCGGCTCCCTTAATCAGAATGACGAATCCAATCAGAAGAAATAATAGGTAAAGAAGCATGGTTCAGTTTCAGATGGTTAAATCATTCAATTCAGAACCATTTTTTATACCGGAAATAGCCCAGCATTATTAGCGTCATCAAAATCATAATACCCCAAACAAACGGATAACCATAAACCCATTCAATTTCAGGCATATGTCTGAAGTTCATTCCGTAAACACCAACAACAAAAGTTAAAGGAATAAAAATGGTGGAGATAATGGTTAATACCTTGATTACTTTATTGAGTTGATTGTTCTGTGTATTGATGTGGATATCCATAAGACTTGAAGTAAGATCCTTATAGGTATCCAGTGAGTCGATCAAGTGGACTACGTGATCGTAAACATCAGCAAAGTACCGGTTCATTCCCCTGTCGTTGAAACGGGCTTTTTCCTTAGCCAGGGCAGAGATGGCATCGCGTAGCGGATACAAAGCTTTTCGAAGGTAGATCAGTTCTTTTTTAAGTTTCTGAATACGCGGGAAAATAAATTCCGAATGGTTTTCATGAAGGCCTTCTTCAATTTCTTCGATTTGGTCACCAATGGCATCCAGAATGTTATAATAATTATCCACAATGATATCAATCAGCCTGTACATCAGGTAATCCGCCTTTTGTTTTCGAACCCTTCCCTGGTCAAGCCGGATGCGTTCGCGGAATCCATCAAAAAGGTCCCCTTCTTTTTCCTGAAACGTGATGAGGTAATTGGAACCCATAACGAAACTTACTTGCTCATATTCAATTTCTCCATTCTTAATACTGTAGAGCATTTTCATGGTAAAAAACAGGTAGTCATCGTATTCTTCATACTTCGGTCGTTGCTCATTCAGGATGTCATCAATCAGCAGAGTATGAAGGTTAAAATAAGACTGGATTTTTTCAATAATGGTGGTATCGTAAAGGCCATCTACATTGATCCAGTTTACCCGGTTGCTTTTTATATGACTAAAAAGCTCATCTATCTGTAGAGCGTCAAACTTTTCATATTCTTCCCGGTTATAAGAAATAAGTTCGAGGATGGTCCGTAATGGAGTAGTGTTGAAAATACAGGTGTTACCTGTGCAAATTCCAAGTTAAACCGAAGTTGGCAATTAACCATATCCTCTGAACTGATTAATCATTTTGAAAGGGAATAACGGGGTTGTATAATTGTGCCACATGTCATCTCTTAGCCTCGATCAGATTAAGGCTCCGATCAGCCGTGAAATGGAAAACTTTGAGCTCAAGTTCAGAGACTCCATGAAGACAAAAGTCATGCTGCTGGATCGGATTATGAATTACATAGTTAAGCGAAAGGGGAAGCAAATGCGCCCCATGTTTGTTTTTTTGAGTGCCGGTACAAGCGGTTCCATAAC
>JALOMY010000199.1 GCA_025455225.1 Cyclobacteriaceae bacterium
TCTTGCTGCCTCCGCTCTGATAAAGCCTGGATTTGGGAATGCGATTAATCTTACTGGCCTTTTTTCCATCACTGAACCAGAGGTTACCATCCTTGTCAAACGCAAGGGATGCGGCTTCATGAGTCAGCGTAACGGAGGCCAACACGTTGGTGTCGCCCAGTTTATTCCAGGGATACATTTTAATGTTGCCGGCATCGGCAGTCCATAAGTTGCCCAATGCATCGAAGGCCAGCGACCAGATGGATGTTACTTTACTGGTGAGTCGTACAGAAGGAGTAGTAGTTGAAGACGAACCCAGGTTCTCATCCGAAAAAGCGAGGATTTGCAGATTCTGATTGGCCGGTGCAGTCTGGTTTCCAAGCCAGATTTTATCACTGCCCGGCATTTGCCGGTAAACAAAGTTGACGGTTTGCGTGTCGCGCTTAATCGTAACCTTTGAAGTAAGATTGGTAAGCCGGAATGTTTTGCTTACGGATGGCTCCCGTTGTACAATAATGTCGCTGGTGAATTCATAGACACCATCCTCCAGGTTGGTCAGTTTTTCAGACCGTACGATATCACGGGAGAACCCTTTCGGGCCCGTCATTTTTAATAAAGGGCTTTGTCCGGCAGGAACACCACTTATGGTTATGTTGAGCACACCAACCTGAGACTGGGCGATCAGGGCACTGCAACACGCAGCAAACAAAAGGAAAAAAATCAAAGAGGGTCGTATCATAAGGATGACTGTTAAGAAGGTTTTCGATGACTAAAATATTCAAAACAGGCTGATAAGTAAATATCCTTTCGCTTGATTCAAGGATATTTAAAATAAGAAAAATGAAGATCAGTCCGCCTGTGATTGCGATTTCAGAAATTAGACTGAAATCATAATCAGAATTCAAACGATTTCTGTGTCAAATCCTGATTTAAATCATACCTCATCCTGAGGGAAGGCATAACGGGCGGCAAGCGATTGGATTATTTTTCAATAGAATCTAACCCTTGAAATGGCTGAAATCCGGTTTAAGAAGCCCCAATACCCGATCGGTGAAAAACTGAGAAGGTATCTCATTGAAACGCACCGCGAGATCGCTGTGCCTATCAGCTACAATGAACTGATGCGTTACAGCAACGCCATCACCCTTTACGACAAACGCGGGAACGACACCTTATGGGAGACCCTGATTTATACAGAGTCCGACCGGCAGTTTATTCATGAATCCCTTCGTAAGATTTATGCCTTGCTAAAAGTGGGTGGTGACCTTTCGGTTATCGATCACTTATACATCGACCGGGTTGATTATTGCCTGTATGCCAATACACATCCCATCCGCATACGGATTGTGAACCGGTTAAACGATTTGTTTGATTATTTCTACATCAAGCAGGCGGATGCATCGCGGGTTTATGGAATGGAGCTGGAGCACCTGCTGTCACCCAATAAAATCAATTACCTGGTTAAAGGCGATACCTTTATTGAAGAGCACATCCAGGGCATACCGGGTGATGCGTTTATGAAGCATTACCTTACAGAGAGCCATGAATACAATCCGTTACGCATTGCTAAAGAGTTTGTAAAATTCAATGAACGCAGCCTGGTTCAACTGTTGGGGGATATGCGCAGAGATAACTTCGTGGTTGAGATTATCCCGGATTTTGATGAACTGCATTTCCGGTTGCGTGCCATCGATTTTGACCAGCAGTGTTACGAGGGAAGTCTGCGCATTTACATGCCGCAGTTCTTCAAAGAGAACAACCCAATCATCAACCTGGGGCTGAAAGCCATGTCGGAGATCCTCGAGTTGCAGTACCAGAAAGAAGAACGCACGCGCATTCTTAACCGGGTAGTCGGGGCTGGCACTCAACTTACCAATTTGCTGGATGCGATGGCATTGGATACGTTGTCAAAACCTGAACATGTCGAACAGCTTCGAACTGAGCTGAGTGATCTGTATCAGGATAATGAATTCCTGACTTGTCAAAGCATGGGTGCCCTTGTACGTACCAGTTTGCGCATGCTGGAGAAGTACCCGGTGCGGAAGCGTATACCACTAAAAGTGAAGCGATATGCATAATTCGGAATACCTGGAGAAAGCGGGCATAATAACTTCAGTAGATAAAGGTGAAGTTAAGGTAATGCTTATGGATGCATCAGGATGTGCTTCGTGCCATAACAGCTTGTGTATGCTGGCTGAAGCGAAGTCGCGATACGTTCAGGTTCCAACGGAGGGCCGTTCGTTCCGGGCTGGCGAAGAAGTTATTGTCCGGGTAAAACCTTCATCCGCGTACGCAGCTGCCTTCTGGTTGTACGGAATACCCTTTCTGCTGATCATGTCAACCCTGGTTGGATTGTCATTGAATGGGATAAACGAAGTACTGGCCGGCTTAGGATGCATGGTCGTTCTGGTTCCGTACTATGCCGCCCTATTCGTATTCAGAAAGCAACGTTCTCACACATGTTCCATTGATATTTCACAGCGATGAGTGTCCTGGTCTATACCATAATCACCTTAACCGCCCTTGGCCTTCTGGCCGCGGTGGTGATCTATTTTGTTTCCAAAAAGTTTGCAGTGCAGGAAGATCCGCGCATTGAAAAGGTGGAAGCAGTGCTTCCGGCTACCAATTGTGGCGGATGCGGTCAGCCCGGTTGTCATGCGTTTGCCCTGGCCGTCATACAGGCGGGCGAACTTAGCACACTGCATTGTCCGGTTGGAGGGAATGCCGTGATGAAACAGGTAGCTGAGATACTTGGCATTGAAGCCGTTGAAAAAGATCCCTATGTGGCAGTGGTGCGTTGTTCCGGTTCCTTCGAACAGCGCAAGAAAACCAATGTATATGATGGTGAAAGTTCGTGCAAGCTGGCCGCCAACCTTTACAGCGGGGATACCGGTTGTGCCTACGGTTGTCTTGGTTTAGGCGATTGTGTACAGGTATGCGATTTCGAAGCCATGTACATGGATGAGCGCACCGGATTACCCGTTGTGATCGAAGACAAGTGCACGGCCTGCAACGCCTGCGTAAAAGAATGCCCGAAAAATATATTGGAACTATGGCCGAAGGGTAAAAAGAATCAACGCATCTATGTGGCCTGCGTTAATGAAGATGAAGGCAGTGAAGCACGCAAAGCCTGTGCTGTGGCGTGCGATGGTTGTTCGAGTTGCTTCGACATCTGCAAGTTCGATGCTATCGAAATGAAAAACGACCTGGCCTACATCGATCCGGAGAAGTGCAAACAATGCCTTCAGTGTATTGATGTGTGCTCGGTGCATAACATCATTGCAGCCAATGTACCGCCTGATAAAATTGCAGCGGTTACTCAAGCCCGGTTAAAGCGTGAAGAAAAAGAACGTCAGAAAAAGGAAGAAGAACGATTAAAAGCCCAACAAAACAATGGCAGCCCGATTACACCACAAGCTTAAGTCCTTTCGGTTAGGCGGAGTGCATCCGAACGACATGAAATTAACGGCTCATGTTTCCATTGAGCCCTTGCCGCTTCCGGCCTTTGTTACTATACCGGTTATCCAGCACATCGGGGCACCGGCTAAAATCAATGTACAGGTGGGCGATACGGTTAAGGTGGGCCAGATCATAGCAGCGCACGAAGGTTTTGTTTCTTCCAACATCCATGCTTCTGTTTCAGGTACCGTTACCGGAATTCATAATGCCATGGACAGCAGCGGGTTTAAGCACACCGCCATCGACATACAGCGTGATGGTGACCTGTGGGATGAATCCATCGACCGCAGTGATACATTGATAACCGACATCAGGCTGAACCAAAAAGAAATTGTTTCCCGCATCATGGAAATGGGTGTTGTTGGAATGGGAGGCGCGGCATTTCCTTCTCATGTTAAACTGAGTGTTCCGGAAGGAAAGCATGTCGACCATTTGATTATCAATGGTGTTGAATGTGAACCTTACCTTACGGCTGATCACCGGTTGATGCTGGAAAAACCAAAAGAACTGATTGTCGGCATACGGATTTTGATGAAAGCCCTGGGAGTTGATAAAGCCATCATCGGTATTGAAAACAATAAAGCCGATGCGATTGAATTGCTGGATAAACTGGTTCAGCATGAACCCGGCATCACCGTAGAAGCTCTCGAAGTACAGTATCCACAGGGAAGTGAGAAGCAGTTGATCCAGGCGTTGCTGGATCGTGAAGTGCCCTCCGGTGGTCTTCCATCAGATGTCGGTGTGATTGTTCATAATGTAGGAACAACCGTGGCCATCTATGAAGCCGTTCAGAAGAATAAACCTCTGATTGAGCGCGTGGTTACCGTGAGCGGCAAAGAAGTTCGGAGGCCTTCGAATTTTATGGTGCGGTTAGGAACACCTGTAATCGATCTGCTGGTTGCAGCAGGAGGTATTCCGGATCATACAGGTAAGATTGTGAGCGGTGGCCCCATGATGGGGAAAGCCATTGCCGATCTGAATGTGCCGGTAGCGAAGGGTATGTCGGGAATCTTGCTGATACCGGAAGATGAATCCAAGCGGGCAGAAAGCTACAATTGTGTGCATTGCGGCAAATGCATTGAAGTGTGCCCGATGGGCCTTGAGCCCTACCAGCTTTTATTGTTGTCGAAGAAAGGAAATAAGGAACGGGCAAAAGAGGAGCACATTCTGGATTGCATTGAATGCGGTTCATGTGCATTTGTTTGTCCGTCTAACCGCCCGATCCTGGATTACATCCGCCTCGGAAAAACACAGGTACGTAAACTCAAAAAGGCATGAGCAGTTCACTCTTCACCGTATCGGCATCTCCTCATATCCATACTGAGTTAACGGTTCCGCAAATCATGCGCGGGGTTATCATTGCCATGATCCCTGCGTTGTTGTTTTCAATTTATACGTTTGGCCTGGGATCGCTGTACGTCACGTTACTTGCCGTGCTTTTCTGCATGGCCATAGAATATTCAATCACGAGATTCCTGCTGAAAAGACAAGCAAGTTTGTACGATGGTTCAGCTATCATCACCGGTATGTTACTGGCGTTTAATGTGCCGAGCAATTTACCGTGGCACATTCTTCTGATTGGAAGCATCGTTTCTGTTGGATTGGGTAAAATGAGTTTCGGTGGGCTGGGTAACAACCCATTTAACCCGGCATTAGTAGGACGAGTATTTCTGTTGATTTCGTTTCCGGTGCAAATGACCTCCTGGCCTAAGCCTGTTGCTTCCTGGTCGCTGGATGCTACCACCAGTGCAACACCATTAGGTATCCTGAAAGATGGATTGAAGAACGGTGAAAGTATGGATTCGCTGATGGCGCAGATGCCTTCCTATTCCGATTTCTTTTTCGGGTTCCAGGGAGGAAGCCTCGGTGAGATGTCGGCTTTTGCCCTGGTGCTGGGGCTGGTGTACATGCTCTATAGAAAAATCATTACCTGGCATATACCGGTTTCCATGATCGCAACAGTTGTTTTTATGACCGGAATATTCTGGTTGATTGATCCTGCACGTTATGCCAATCCGCTATTTCATTTACTGACGGGTGGTGTTATGCTGGGCGCTGTATTTATGGCCACCGATTACGTTACATCTCCGTTTACCCATCGGGGTATGATCATTTTTGGTGTCGGTATTGGAGTGCTCACCGTGCTGATCCGTTTGTTTGGAAGTTACCCGGAAGGTGTGTCGTTCGCGATATTGATTATGAACGCCTTTGTCCCGCT
>JALOMY010000200.1 GCA_025455225.1 Cyclobacteriaceae bacterium
AATTTCAGGCAGTAAAACCTGGTTAAGTTCGGAGGTCGGTATCTTTTTCGTTTTATTTTCAAAAACCTCTACGGCTTTTTCAATGACCTGAAAAATGCGCTGTTTGGTCAGGGCCGAAGCAAAAATGATGGGGATGTAGTCAATCGGTGCCAGTTTTTCGAGTATCTCCTTTTTAAAGGCATCGGCTGTCTTGGAATCTTTTTCAACCAAATCCCACTTATTAACCATGATGATGATGCCTTTACCCTGCCGGTCTGCCAGGCTGATGATGTTTACATCCTGCGATTCGAGTTTTCGTTCGGCATCAATAACCACAATACAGACATCGCTTTCTTCCAGCGAGCGTAACGACCGCAGAACGGAATAAAACTCTATGTCATCGCGAACTTTGCTTTTCTTACGAATTCCGGCTGTGTCGATCAGGATAAAATTTTTGCCGTACATTTTATAATGACTGTGTATGGCATCGCGGGTAGTACCGGCTTCATCGGTAACAATACTTCGTTCAGTTCCCAGCAGGGCATTTAACAGCGATGATTTCCCCACATTGGGCCTGCCTAAGATGGCAATCTTTGGAATACCGGCATATGGATCTTCTACACCTTCAGAAGGAAAAACTTTGACTACTTCATCCAGCAACTCACCGGTGCCGCTTCCGTTTTCAGCCGAGATCGGATAAATTTCACCTAAACCCAGCTCATAAAATTCTGCAGCATAAATCGATTTATCGGGTGTATCGGCCTTATTGGCCGCTACGAATACCGGCTTTTTGGAAGCCCGGATAACGTTGGCAAAATCTTTATCGAAACCGGTTAGCCCGTCTTTACAGTCAACAACAAAAATCACAGCAGTGGCTTCTTCAATGGCCATGGCAACTTGCTTGCGAATCTCCGACTCAAATTTGTCTTCGGATCCTGTTACGTAACCACCGGTATCAATAACGGTAAAGTATTTACCCGTCCATTCGGCATACCCGTAATGCCGGTCGCGTGTAACACCCGAAATGTCATCCATGATGGCCTGACGCTTTTCAATGAGCCGGTTGAAAAGAGTTGATTTACCTACGTTAGGTCTTCCTACAATCGCTACGATATTGGCCATCGGTTCTGAATTCTTTTTTTGATAGGTTATTAATCAAGATAACCGAAGCGTCTCAGTTTATCTTTCTGCTTCCGCCAGTTATCAGCCACTTTTACATGGGTTTCTAAAAATACTTTTTTGTTGAAAAATTGTTCCATGTCCTGACGGGCTTCTGTACCCAGTTTTTTCAACATGCTTCCGCCCTTACCGATAAGAATGCCTTTCTGCGAATCGCGTTCAACATAAATAATGGCCCGCATCCGTATGATTTCATCGGATTCTTTAAACTCGGTTATTTCCACTTCCGTGCTGTAGGGTACTTCCTGTTCAACGTTCAGAAAGATTTTTTCGCGTACGATTTCCGCAGCAAAGAACCGTTCTGATTTATCGGATAATTCATCCTGCGGAAAATAGGGCGGATGAACCGGCATCAATGCAATAATGGCTTCGAACAAAATGGAACTGTTTTCACCTGTTGTTGCCGAAACCGGAATAATGGAATGCACATTCGGCAACTGTTCTTTCCAGTGTGTGATTTTATCTTCAATCTGTGTTCCTTTTGCCTGGTCGATTTTATTGATGACCAGCAGGATGGGGGTGTTGGTTTTTTTAAAGCGCCCGTGCAATACAGCATCGTATTTCTCCCCGAGTTCAACCACCAGTAAAATCAAGTCGGCATCTTCAAGTGAAACCTTCACATAGTTCATCATGGCCTCATGCAAAGCGTATTTCGGTTCGAGAATACCCGGTGTATCTGAATACACAATCTGGTAGTGGTCACCATTCATTATGCCCATAATCCGGTGGCGTGTTGTCTGAGGTTTTGGTGTTGTAATGGAAAGTTGTTCACCGACCAAACGGTTCATCAGCGTTGATTTACCCACGTTGGGTTTGCCCACAATACTTACAAAACCAGCGTGAAAGGGTGAATCAACCATGGTGCTAAGAAACAAAAAACCCCTGGTCTGTAACCGGGGGCTTACGTGACACAGGCACAAAGTTCAGGAATTAGACGGATAAACCAAATTTAAAATTACAGTACGCTCATTCTAATGGTTATAAGGTTGAATTCAAATATCCCTTTTTTAGGGGATTCATGGTATTCGGTCAATATGCACTTTTGATAAGTGATAGTTGACAACACAAGGTGTGCAGATTCATTCCTCATTTATGATTTAACTGAATTGCTATGAAAACAAAAATCTGTTTAGTTCTTGTACTGGTAACATCGTTTACAGTACGCCCAACAATGGCACAATTTCAAATGACTTCAAAATTGAAAAGTAAAGCAGAAAGGAAGGTAGCAGAGAAAGCAAGCAATGAGGCAGACAAAGCATTGGGTAGCGCTACAAATCAAACAGCTTCCACACCGCAATCCTCATCGCAATCTAACACAGAGCCAAACCAGGATAAAGAGAAAAAGGCAGTGTATAAATCGAAGTTTGACTTTATACCGGGTGAACAAGTACTACAATACTATGATTTCATGGATATATCGGTTGGTGATATCCCCTCGGACTGGCAAATTGATGGTTCGGCAGAAGTTGTGGAAATAGAAGGGTGTGATGGGCACTACATGATGCTGCACGAAAAGTCTGCCGCTCTCCCTTTTAATTTAGAAGACATGCCTGACGATTTCACGGTTCAGTTCGACCTTCTTTGTACAAATCCATATACCTGGGGTTCCAGCAAATTTTATTTCCTGATAGCCCAGGTGGATCCAAACAAGGACATCTATGGAATGCAAAATGATCTTGGAAGTACAAATAACAAAGTATTATGGCTTTCCTTCCACCCCGGCTCACAAAATGCAAGTGCCAATAAAGGCTATGGAAATTATGAAATGATTACTAAAGAAGGCACAAGAAAGGGAGAAGATTATCCAATGGAATCATTTATCGATACTGATGAGGGCAGGCTGGCTAAGATTTCCATCTGGCGACAGAAACGAAGAGTAAGATTATATGTCAATGAAACCAAGATCCTCGATATGACCACCCTGTTGCCTGATGGCATGAAAGTAAATGCTTTTGTCTGGAACGTCTATAGCGGCTATTATAATGAAGACAAATATTTCATAGGAAACATCCGCATTGCTGCCGGACTTCCCGACACCAGAAAAAACCTCGCTGCAAACGGCAAATATGTCACCACCGGCATTCTCTTCGATGTTAATAGTGATGTCATTAAGCCAGAATCGTATGGCGTGATAAAAGAAATTGCCACCATCCTGAAAGCTACCCCAGGTGTTAAAGTCACTATCATTGGGCATACCGATAGTGATGGTGATGAAGCGAAAAATCTTGCTCTATCCAGGCGAAGAGCCGAGTCAGTAAAGAAAGCGCTGGTTAACGATTTTGCAGTTGATGGCAATCTGCTTTCTACCGATGGAAAAGGTGAGGCTGAGCCTGTCACGGATAACGACACACCTCAGAATAAAGCCAATAACAGACGAGTTGAGTTTGTTGTGTCAAAATAATCACCCAATAAATTCCTTACGATTATGAAATTAAAATTCAATTCAACAGCATGGATACTTCTATTACTGGTAGTAACACCGGTATTAAAAGTTATCGCACAGCAGCCGACAAAGGAAGAGATTGAAGAAATGAAAAAGGCCATGAAAGAGATGAAGGCTGACCCGGAAATGCAAAAAGCCATGAAACAGTATGGCATTGATATGAATAAAGTAGAGAACGCCTTGCAAGGGGTTGAGACCCATGGATTTGGAGCCTATTATGAATTCGAGGAATTCATGACACCCCAAAAAGATGATGCACGAATTGCAGGCATTCCTAAAAAAACACTTACCAATGCCGAACTTCCAACGCACCTGGCAAAAGCGACTAAAGTAGTTGATGCAGCCTTCCAGACGGAGGACCGCAAAATTGCAGATCAATTGCTCAGCAAAGTCAGTTCCTATCATCCGGACTCGCTTGCAGCTATTGCCAATGGATTATGGATGACTTCCAATTATTTGCCTGCCATCTACTTCATGGGCAAAGCAACTCAAAAGAATCCCAATCCAGACAACCTGAATAATTACGCGGCTTTCCTGGTAATGCTCGGAGGTGAAGAACTGGCATTGCCCCTTCTTCAAAAGTTGAACAAAGAATTCCCGAAGAATAGTACTGTTCTCAATAATATAGGTCAGGCCTGGTTTGGCCTCGGTGATCTGGACCGTGCCCGTAAGTATCTTGATAGTACCGTGATGATAATTTCATGGCATCCGCAAGCCAATATGACCAAGGCGGTGATACAGAAAAGTAAAGGCGATAAGGCTGGAGCGGTTGAGTCATTAAAAAAATCTGTGAAGGGCGGATATAGTGTCACCAAAGAAGATATGCTGCGCAAATTGGGTTATAAGCTCGATGGAAAGGATGTCGATGATGATTTCAATATGCCACAGGATCCCCTGGGTTTTGACAAATGGATTGCGCGTATTCCCAGCTTCCCAAAGAACCACAAAGAGTCTCTTGCCCTTCAGACAGAATGGGAAACATATTATAAAGATGTGGAAGCCGAACGAGCGGCACTTACTGAGAAACTGAACAAGGTTAATATGGAGGTTCGGGATAAGATGAAAAAGGAAAAAACAAATGAGATCGATATAGCTAAGGCGTTTGCCATGACCAAACCACCCTATTTGTCGGCCAAGGCGAACCATGTATTGAAATATTATACAGATGAAAAGTCGGGCAAGTTCTCCAGACAACACACCCAGCTGATGGAGAAAGCCAATGAAAACGGTGAGTTGTATAAAAAGATGGAAAATGATTACCGCAAATTACTCGAAACAGAAAATGCGAAATGTGAAGATGGTGAAGGCAAACCAGCTTGCCCTCCTGTTTGTCCTGTAATTGTACCTGCCTGGGATAACCTGGTTAATGTGACGAATACAAATCTGGAGAACTGGTGGAATGAATACAATAACCTCTGGGCAAGGCAAATGGAAGCATCAGCCTATTTTTATCAATACAGTATAACCGATCAATTGCTTATCGACCAGTACGAATTGAACCTTAAATTACAGTTCGTAAAAGAACATCTCGCTGCAATAAGGCCTGCACTGGGAATTTCCCCGGAAATACTGTCGTGTGTCGAAGAAGATGAAAAAAAATTGACACGTCACAAACTTGCCGACTGGAACGATCTGCATTGCGATAGGAACGTGACCTATTCCATGCCGTTTACCGGCACTATGAATTTTACCTGTAATACTACCGAGATCCATCTCGACCCTCTGCTATTGCCATTTGAGTTGCGCTACAAGGAAAATCTGAATACCAATGAGATGTTATTCTGTTCAGGTAAAATTGGCATGGGTCCTGTAAAAGCAGGAGGCGAATACGATGTGGTGCGACAAACCGGAAAAGCTGAGTTCGGCTATTCCAAAGATATAGATAAAGGTTATCTGGGGCCCGTACCCATCGAAGCTAGCGCTGAAGCCACCATAGGTATTGAATTCGATAAATCCGGGGTCTCTGATTTCATAATGGAAGCGGGCGTTGAAGCTAAAGCAGGTAATAAAGCCGCAAACACAAAGGTTGAGGGC
>JALOMY010000201.1 GCA_025455225.1 Cyclobacteriaceae bacterium
CCGGCAAATATACCGGCAAGGAAGGAAGCCTTTAGGCTGGTAATAAAATGAAGGCTGAATACACCCAGGAAGGCAATGACTATTGCACCCAGGACCAACAGGTTTTCCTGCCAGCCTTTTTTACGAAGATTGCCAAAGAACTGTTCACCGCTTGAAATACCGATGGCATAGATGAAGAGCACCAGCCCGATTTCATAAATAATGGAAGGCAATTTGATATCTGGCGAGAGTGAACCCAATGCCAGGCCGGCAAAGAGAATGGCCGCAATGCCGAGGTTAACGCCACCTATTTTAATTTTACCCAGGGGGGCACCAACGGCCAACACAACAAAAAGCAGCAGCAGGGACGATTCACTTAATAATTGAATAATAATCTGCACGGTCCGGTTGGTTATTCTTCGTAAAATAGTGAATTCACGCGTTCGACTTTATAAAGTCGGCTTTCCAGGCTATAAAATCAGTCGTACCCAGGGTCTGAACTTACGTTTATTTGAATCAGAATTAAAAATCTATGGAACCGACAACACTCTCAAGAAGACACGACCTCGATTGGTTGCGCATTATTGCCATTCTGATTCTTTTATTTTTTCACACCGGTATGTGGTTTAACCCATGGGACTGGCATGTGAAGAACAATGAACTCAGCGGAAGCTTTCGGTACTGGATGATCTGGCTTCACTTCTGGCGCATGCCACTCCTGTTATTTATTTCCGGAGCCGGAACCTACATTGCATTAGGTAAACGTACGATCAGGCAATATGCCGGTGAGCGCTTCAGACGGTTATTCATCCCCCTTGTGTTTGGAGTGTTTGTAATTGTGCCGCCCCAGATTTATTACGAACACATAAAGGAATATAATGGGTACTGGGACTTCTATAAGACTGTATTCAATTTTGTTCCGTATCCGGAGGGAAGTTTCAGCTGGCACCACTTGTGGTTTATTGTTTACCTGTTATTGTATTCACTTGTTCTTATTCCCTTCTTCAAATTCATCCGGTCTGACCGGTCAGCAAACTTTAAGACAAAAATAAGCCGGTGGTTGTCGAGCCCGGCAGGCATGCTGTTGATACCGTCTTTGTTGATCATCCTGACCCAAGCCATACTTCGACCTTATTTCCCGGATGAAAAGCATGATCTGACCGATCTTGCCTTTATGATCTTCTACATGTGTTTCTTTTTCTTCGGTGTGCTGTTTTATTCGGATAAATCCTTATGGATGAGAATCGGTGAAAACCGGAAACATCTTCTCGTTGCATCCCTGTTCAGCCTTGTGCCTTTTTATTTATTCTATTTTCATTTTCGCGAGATCATTCATTTTCCCTGGAATGAAGACACCATTGAAACTCTCTTTGACATTTCGGGCATGTTTATGAGTTGGTTCACGGTAATAACCGTAATAGCCTACGGACAACATTATTTAAATAAACCGCATCCGTGGGTTAGTAAACTCAATGAAGGGCTATATCCTTTTTATATTCTTCACCAAACGGTGATCATCGCTATTGGCTACTATATCTGTCAGCTGGATTGGAGCATTGCCGCTAAATTCTGGTCGATTGCCATACTTACCCTGGTAAGTTGCGTGGGATTTTATTTACTCCTGATCCGTCCGTTTAATATGATGCGCATTTTATTCGGAATGAAGCCCAATAAAAAAAAGGACCTTCAATCCCAGCCAGCCGGGAGCCGCGAGTTTAAATACCCGGGGGTTCATTACAGTGAAACCTGAAATTGCATACCTTCGGAACGAGAAATCATCATCATGAAACGTTCAGTATTAATCAGTATCCTGGCAATTTCTCTGTTCAGTTGTTCAAAGA
Organism: Cyclobacteriaceae bacterium; assembly: GCA_025455225.1. Lineage (GTDB taxonomy): Bacteria > Bacteroidota > Bacteroidia > Cytophagales > Cyclobacteriaceae > UBA2336. The sequence goes on from JALOMY010000201.1 coordinate 1,821, forward strand.
AGGATAATGAACCAATTGTCTGGAAAAGCATTGAAAAGGATTTGCAGACCCGCTTGATTATGGCGCAGGATGGTGACGTGATTGAACTACCCGAAGGGAATTTCATGTTTACCCGAACCCTGACCATGGACGGTAAATCGAACATTACCATCCGGGGAAAGGGAATGGACAAAACCATTTTCTCTTGGAAGAACCAGGCCGAAGGAGCACAGGGCATTCAGATCAGCAATGGGAAGAATATTGTGCTCGAAGATTTTTCTGTAGAAGATGCAAAAGGCGATAACCTGAAAGTAAACGACACCAACGGTATTGTTCTGCGCAGAATACGATCGGTGTGGGCAGATGGCCCAAAAACTGAAAATGGTGCCTATGCCTTGTACCCCGTATTGTGCAAAAATGTACTGATGGAAGAATGCATTGCCATGGGATCATCCGATGCGGGCATTTATGTGGGTCAGTCGGATTCAGTGGTTATCCGAAATAACAAAGCGTATTGGAATGTGGCCGGTATCGAATCTGAAAATTCGAAGTGGGTTGAGATCTATGGCAATGAAGCGTATGAAAACACCGGAGGCATACTTGTATTTGATTTGCCCGGATTAACAACGTATGGCCATTCTACGAAAGTGTACCGCAACACCATTCGAAGCAACAACCACGATAATTTCGCGCAGAAAGGAAACATAGTAGCCAGCATCCCTCCGGGGTCCGGTATGATGATCCTGGCAACTCATGACATTGAGATTTATGATAATTATTTCCAGGACAACCGATCAGCAGGGTTGTCGGTGGTCAGTTATGAATTAGTGGCTGCCATGAATGAAGGAGAACAGGAACAGGCGAATTCCATTGGCGGTGTACAAACAATCGATAACCGGTATAAGGACGATCCGTTGTACAATCCTTTTCCGTACAACGTAAGCATTCACAGCAACCGGTTTTCGAACAAGCATTGGTTCCCCACCATGCAAAGCGACATCGGCAAGTTGTTGATCATGAAATCCATGTTCAATCCGCCCGATATCCTGTTTGATGGTATTGCAGATCCAAACCGGGCCGAACGCAAAATTTGCATTGGTGATAACGGAGAGATCACCTTCATCAACCTTGATGCCGCCAACGACTTCGAGGAATTATCGAAAGATGTGACACTGTTTAATTGTAAGTAAAGAGACCAGAAAGGTATGAAGCAGGCTTTAATACTTGGTTTGGCCGTCTGGATATGGATGGGATGTGAAACTAAAAAGCCGGTGTTGGTAGTGGTGGAAGAAGAATCGATGGGCACAGAACTGTCTTCACTGGGCAATACCACACTTTCCAGTTATGGTTTTTTTAAAGGGGATTTGAAAAACCTGGAACCTTCAGAAGGGGTGGTGCATTATGAGCTCAATTCACCGTTATTTACAGACTATGCGTTTAAAAAACGTTTCATTAAGTTTCCTCCGGGTACTCAGGCCGGCTATCATGAAAGTGATATTTTGAACTTTCCGGAAGGAACTGTACTGATCAAGAATTTCTATTACCCGGCTGATTTTCGGAAACCGAACGACAGCATTCGGATTCTGGAAACACGGTTGCTCGTGCTGGATAACGGTACCTGGAAAGCATTGCCTTATATCTGGAATGACGAACAGACCGAGGCTTTCCTGGATGTGGCCGGACGGAGCATTGATGTACGGTGGACGCATTATGATGGATCGCAGAAGCATGTCCTGTATTCGGTGCCCAACCTGAATCAATGCAAGGGTTGTCATTTGCGGGGCGATCAGGTTATGCCAATTGGTCCATCGGCCCGTCAGTTAAACGGTTCAATTAATGGTCATTCAGAAAATCAACTGGTGCAACTGGCACAAGGCGGATGGTTAACCGGATTGCCCCCAATAGAAAAGGTTGCACGACTTGCGTCCTATGAAAATGTAAATGAATCACTCGATTCGCGAGCACGAGCATGGCTTGAAATAAACTGCGCCCATTGTCACCGGCCCGATGGCCCCGCCAAAACCAGTGGCCTGCATTTGCTTGCCGATACAAAGAATCCGTATGAATTAGGAGTTGGCAAAGCCCCAGTTGCTGCCGGACGCGGTTCAGGCGGACGCAATTTTGATATTGTTCCCGGCAATCCCGATGCATCGATTTTGTATTACCGCATCAATTCCGATGATCCGGGCGTGATGATGCCCGAACTGGGTAAGAAATTAATTCATACAGAAGGCATAGACTTAATTCGGGAGTGGATCAGTTCCATGAAGTAATCCCGCACCATGGAAACGTTGATGCTTGACAATCCTAAAGAAACTCCAACCGATCAGGTAATTGTTAAAGCGTTGAAGCGAAGCTTCCCTGCATATCGTTCATTTATTGATCAGATTACGGGTGAACCATACAGACTTGTGCCTGAGTGGAGATATTACAATGACGGTAAGTCCTGGCTATGTAAAATATCCTGCAATAAGAAAACGGTATGTTGGTTATCCGTCTGGGGGGCATTCTTTAAAATCAGCTTTTATTTTACGGAAAAAACAGCCAAAGGAATAAACTTACTGAACATCAGTGATACGATTAAGAAAGAATTTAAGAATAGTAAGCCGATTGGAAAGTTGATTCCGTTAGTGATCCACGTTAAATACAAGAATCAATTAAACGATGTGTTAGCGCTTATTCAGTATAAGCTGGAGACAAAGTAGGTGTCAACCACATTAAGGAGTTCAATCAAAAATGAATTAAGCATTATTTGTTGTTACCGGATCTCAAGCACCACAACACTGAAAGGAGGAAGTTTAACTGAAATCATGTTGTCCTTCAATCGCGCATCGGAAAACGACCGCGGCTGGATTTTATTCGGTTGATCGAACGAATTGAAATCCTGAAGACGGGCCGAAGTAAGGATACGGCCTGTGATGGAAGTAAATTTTTTACCATGAAGATCAATTGAAATTTCCTGAGTATTCCTTGAATCAATATTCACCAATGAAAGATGAACATGTCCTTCTGTGTCAGCCGAGGCCGAAGCAGAAACCGCTGGTAATTTGTCACCATCCAAAATGTAGTCGGACGATTTAAAGGTAACCGGCAACAAGGTTCCTTCCTGGTGCACATTATACATTTCCATCACATGGTAGGTGGGCGTAAGAATCATTTTTTCTTCGTCTGTAAGAATGACTGCCTGCAGCACGTTAATGGTCTGGGCGAGGTTGGCCATTTTCACCCGGTCGGCATGATTGTTAAAGATGTTGAGCGTCATGCCGGCAATCATGGCATCGCGCATGGTGTTCTGCTGAAAGAGAAATCCGGGATTGGTGCCGGGTTCAACATCATACCATCCACCCCATTCATCTACCACAAGCGCGACTTTCTTTTGCGGATCGTATTTATCCATGATGGTGGAATGCCTTGTTACGAGTTCTTCCATTTTCCAGGCACGCTGCAGGGTAGTGAAGTATTCCTTTTCCGAAAATGCGGTAGCCGAACCTTTCTTATTCCAGTCGATTACTGAGTAATGATGCAGGGCAACACCCTGCAACATCCAGTGCGGTATGTCGCGCATCAGCACTTCAGTCCAGTGGTAGTCACCGGAGTTAGCACCAGATGCAATTTTGAATAGCTTTCCGCTCATGAAGGTTGTGTACTGCCGGTAAATATTGGCATAGTATTCGGCTGTCATATTTCCCCCGCAGCCCCAGGCTTCATTGCCCACACCCCAGTACGTAACATTCCAGGGTTTTTCCCGCCCGTTGGCTTTGCGCCAGTCCGACATCGGGCTGACACCGTCAAAGTTTACATACTGAACCCAGTCGGCTACTTCCTG
>JALOMY010000202.1 GCA_025455225.1 Cyclobacteriaceae bacterium
AACCAAAGAATCCGGAACATTTGCTGTTTCCTTTAGAGACCTTCAAACCGGTGACTCTCTCCTCCTGAATGAACACGAAGTATTTCATGCAGCCAGCACCATGAAAACACCCGTTATGATTGAAATCTATAAACAGGCTGACGCAGGTACTTGGTCGTTAACGGATTCGGTTATAATTAAAAACGAGTTCAGCAGTATTGTGGATGGAAGCAGCTACAATTTAAATCCGCTGGATGACAGCGAGCAGGAATTATATACGAAGATCGGGCAAAAGCGTACCCTGGCTGAATTAGTGTATGATATGATCATTGTCAGCTCCAACCTGGCAACAAACATTGTTATTGAGTTAGCCGATGCCCGAAAGGTAACGCAAACGATGCGTGAATTAGGTGCTCCCGATATTCAGGTACTTCGCGGAGTTGAAGATACCAAAGCTTATGAACAAGGAATGAACAATACAACAACAGCCTATGATCAGTTAATGATTTATGAGAAACTGGCCAAACGAAGCATCGTGAATGAAGAAGCCTGTGATGACATGATTCGCATTTTACTGGATCAAAAATTCAATGAAATAATTCCTGAACGATTACCGGCTGAGGTTAAGGTGGCTCATAAGACCGGATCAATTACAGGCGTACAGCACGATGCCGGGATTGTCATCCTTCCCGATGGAAGACAATATGTATTGGTTCTGTTATCCAAAAACCTGGAAGACCCGGAGCGGGGTATCCGTGCCATGGCCGATGTTTCCAGGATGATTTACGATTATGTTAATCGTTAAATTCAGAAGTAAAATGGAACTGAATATCTGGAAAATTCTCCTGGACCATCTGTAACCAGCCTTTTGACTCAGCCATGAACACTAATTTACCATCTTTATCGCGGGCAATGTGACGTTGTTTTGAGGCTATAAACTCATCCAGTTTCTTGGGATCTTTGCTGCTGATCCAACAGGCTTTGTAGATGTTCTGAGAAACGAATTGAACCGAGGCGCTATATTCATTCTTAAGCCTGAACTGAATAACTTCAAACTGAAGAGCTCCCACAACACCCACTACTTTTTTATTGCCGAGCTCATAAGTAAATAACTGTGCCACGCCTTCTTCCATGAGCTGAAGCAGTCCCTTCTCCAGTTGCTTGGTTTTCATGGCATCCAGGTTTTGAACCTCTTTAAAGATTTCGGGTGAGAAGCTGGGGATACCCGTGTATATCAGCTTTTCTCCTTCGGTGAGGGTATCTCCGATCTTTAAATTCCCGGTATCGAAAATGCCCACGATATCACCCGGCCAGGCTTCATCAATGGTTTCACGGTCTTGCGCCATAAAAGCAGTAGCGTTGGAAAAACGTATGCTTTTATCCTGGCGAACATGGAAATAATTACTCCCTCGTTCAAATTTGCCGGAACAAATCCTGAGGAATGCAATACGGTTGCGATGCTTCGGATCCATATTCGCATGGATCTTAAATACGAATCCGGAAAATTTTTTTTCATCGGGCTCAACCACACGTAATGTAGTCGCCCGGTTGATGGGTGGAGGAGCAATGCGGATAAAGGTATCCAGCAATTCTTTTACCCCGAAATTATTCACGGCACTTCCGAAAAATACAGGGGCAACTTTACCTTCGAGGTAATCGTCAACATTAAATTCAGGGTATACCCCTTCAATTAACTCCACATCATGACGAAGCTGACGGGCATTGCTCTCGCCTACCAGTTCATCCAACTGAGAACTGTCTATATCCTTAATCTCAACACCCTCTTCCACAGTAACTTTACTGGGGGTAAACAGGTGCACGCTTTTTTCATACAAACTGTAAACACCCCTGAACCCTTTGCCCATATTGATTGGCCAGCTCAACGGACGAACCTTAATGTTAAGCTTCTCTTCAATCTCGTCCAGCAATTCAAAAGGGTCACGACCCTCCCGATCAAGTTTATTGATAAAACAGATTACCGGTGTGCTGCGCATACGGCAAACTTCCATCAATTTTTCAGTTTGCTGTTCCACACCCTTTACACAATCAATCACCATGATTACACTGTCCACCGCGGTAAGTGTACGATACGTATCTTCAGCAAAATCCTGGTGACCGGGTGTATCGAGCAGGTTGATTTTAATGTCTTTGTAATTAAACCCCATCACCGAGGTGGCAACGGAAATTCCGCGTTGCTTTTCAATCTCCATCCAGTCGCTACGTGCATGATCCTTGATTTTAGAAGACTTAACAGCCCCCGCCTTTTGAATGGCGCCACCGAACAACAGCAGCTTTTCGGTAAGGGTTGTCTTGCCGGCATCGGGGTGGCTGATGATGCCAAAGGTCCTGCGTTTTTGTATTTCCTGTTCCAGCGTCATAAACAAATGGGTGCAAAAGTAATTAAAATGCTGATTTTTAAGATATCCGTTTTCATATGAAAACCGCTCACCACAACATGCTAAGGCCGGAACTGGGGTTGCTTCCATGATTCCTATTTATTTCTATCTTTCAGGTTTATTCTACAACAAGCTTGAAAAGACTTCTATCATTCGCATTAGTACTGATTGGTATTGCTGCAAATGCACAATCTATTCTGGATCGTCCGGTAGTGGGTTTAAAGGAAACTCAAAAGCTTACGGATTACCTTGAAGAATTAGAGCAGCAACAATCGATACGCATCTATTACCTGGAAGAGTGGTTAACAGGTTATGAAATCCGGAAAGAAGACGAAGGTAAGAAACTGGGCGAGGTACTGTATAATATGTTTCTGGGTTCAAAACTTAATTATATCGAACTGAATGCCTTTACCCTGGTGATTGTAATGGATCCGGAACAGGAACTTCTACGCAACTCTGTGCTTAACCAGGCTATACGTGAACAGAAAAAAGTGGATAAAGTAATTGTGGGAAACAAAACGGTTTCGTCATCCAACCGGAAGGTTTTGCTAACCGGTACTGTAATCGATTCAAAAACAAAGCAACCCCTGCCCGGTGTAAGTGTACAATCCAGTGATGCTTCCGTTCAATCGGTTACCAATGAACAGGGTCAATTTCAATTGCGAATAACAGCCGGTGCGTTGGCTATTCAAATGAACTATGTGAATTATGAAGAAAAGGTAGTTGACCTGGAAATCTATGAAGACGGAAGTCACACATTTCAACTGGAAGAAACGCCCATGCTCCTGGAAGAAGTGGTGATACGGGATTACTTAACACGCGAACTGGTTACCAGTGAAATTGGATTGACTCAGCTGAATATGCAGGAACTTAAGCGTGCTCCTGCATTGCTTGGCGAAGTTGACATCATTAAACAAATTCAATTACTGCCTGGAGTAACTTCTGTGGGTGAAGCCGCTTCCGGTTTTAATGTTCGGGGTGGTGGTGTTGATCAAAACCTGATTTTATATGATGGTCTTCCGGTGTTTAACAGCGCTCACGTGTTCGGTTTCTTTTCCGCCTTCAATGCCGAAGCGGTTCGGGATGCAAACTTTTATAAAGGGGGTATACCTGCAGAATATGGTGGCCGTGTATCATCCGTATTGGATATCCGTGCAAAAGAAGGAAGTATGGAAAACTGGGGCTTTCAATTTGGAATTGGAACTGTTTCCAGCAACATCTCGGCAAGCGGTCCTATTGTAAAAAACAAAAACTCCATTGCTTTTTCATTACGTACAACGTATTCCGATTGGTTACTGAGAGCCATCCCAACTGACTATGTTGATTTCAGAAACAGCAGTGTTTCGTTTTACGATGGCACCTTTAAGTTTACACATCAATTCTCTCCTAAAACCAAGGTCATGGCTTCGCTCTATAAAAGCCACGATCAGTTTAACATTCAGGGTGATTCAACATTCCGATGGGATACTATGCTGGGATCAATACGATTGGATCATGACTTCGGAAAAAATTTAAGCGGTGCACTAACTGTGGGTTATGGAACCTACAGCTATAAATTAAGTGAACCCGATCCGGAAACCGGATTTGAATTGGATTATTCAGTTCGTTACCCAACCCTGAAATTGGATTTTCTGTTGGAAAAATCCCGGCACAAAATATCCTTCGGTGCACAAGCGATGTGGTACGGTTTTAATCCCGGAACGCTCAAACCAATTTCACCCACTTCCGTAAGACCGAACATTGATATGGAAGATCAGCAATCCATTGAATCAGGTGTTTACATCTCAGATCAGTTTAGGTTGTCGTCTAAAATCACACTTGATGCCGGATTGCGCGTTTCTCATTTCCAGGCTATCGGGCCGTCTACCGTCTACCAATATAAATCAGGGGAAACAAAAGACGTAGCGAACATTACCGATACGCTGTACTTTGAATCTGGTGATATAATCAAATCGTTTTCGAATTTCGAGCCAAGGGCAGGGCTTCGTTTTGAAATTTCACCCAACGCTTCGGTAAAAGCCTCCTATCATCGTATGGTTCAATACCTTCACCTGGTAACCAATGCCACAGCTATTACACCGGTTGATATCTGGCAACCCAGCGGGTATTATTTCAAACCCCAATTGGCCGATCAATTCAGTTTAGGGTATTTTTTCAACTTCAAGGAAAAAGCCTACGAAGCATTTGTTGAGGTATATTATAAAACCATTAATAATGTACTCGACTTTAAGGACGGTGCCCAGTTGATCCTTAATGAACAGATCGAAACCGATTTGATCCAGGGAACAACAGAAGCATATGGGGTTGAAACCCAGTTGGTGAAAAAAAGCGGGCGACTTAATGGTTCAATCAGCTATACCTACTCACGATCGTTCCAGACTTTAAATGGCCCTTATCCCGAAGAAACCATCAACAATGGAGAACCCTTTCCTTCTAATTTTGATCAACCCCACGTTGTGAATCTGAACTGGAAGTATACGTTATCTAAGCGTATTTTTTTTACCGGTGGATTTACCTATCATACCGGAAGACCCATTTCACTTCCCCTGTCTGCTTTCTACGTTGGAAATATTACTATCTCTTCATTTTCCGAGCGTAATCAATACCGGATACCTGATTACCATCGCCTGGATCTTGGACTGGTCGTGGAAGGCAGTCATAAACGCAAAAGATTATTTGATGGAACCTGGACATTCTCCATCTATAATGTATATGCCCGTAAGAATCCGTATACCATTTTCTTTCAAGAAGACCGACCCGGAATACTTCGACCGTACAAGTTGTCAATTATTGGAACAGCCCTGCCTTCGATTACCTATAGTTTGAAATTCTGATTGAATGCGAAAAGAATCTGTCATATCCCTTTTCCTGATTTTTCTTACAGCAGCCTGTGTTGACCGTGTTTTTCTTGATATTCCAGTACCGGATAACTATGCCGTAGTAGTCGATGGAATGATCACTGATCAACCGGGACCTTATAAAGTAGAGCTAACGAAAGCTTTTGATATTGAATCAAAGAATTCATTCAAAGCGTACATCTCAGCCAGGCGTGTAACCATTTCAGACAATGCAGGTAACAGCGAAGATCTTACCCAAATCAGTCAGGGAGTCTACCAGACTGATCCGAACGGAATTCAAGGTGTGGTTGGCCGGGTATACAAACTTCGTGTTGAAATGCTGGATGGCCGTGTGTATGAATCAAAACCGGATTCCATGGCTCCACCCGGTCCTATTACTTCCTGTGGAAGTTCGTTGGTACTTACCAGGTCGAAACAAATCCAGAATTGTATACAGTTAGTTGCGGAGAAGCACGGTGCCCGGCACCCTTGCCCTGCAGTGCTTATATTTTGGGTCAAGGCGGACTGGAAGAAGTAAAACCCTGTGAATGTTGTCTTTGCTGGGTCAATTTCTTCAATGACTTACCGGTTGTAAGTGACAATCAATTTAACCAGAATGGAAAATTCATTGGCGTAAAAGCATCTTATGTTCCGATTAATCAATGGACTTTCTTATTCAAAGTACACGCAGAAGTTCAACAATTGAGCATTTCCCGAAATGCCTTTAACTTCTGGAATGCCATTCGCACACAGAAGCAAGCGGTATCCAATATTTTTCAGCCGGTTACCGGTAAAATACCTTCCAACCTTGTTCAGGTAAGTGGTACACCAGGATCTATTGAAGGAATTTTCTTTGCTGCATCTGTAGCAACCAAATCGGTCTTTATAACACCCATGGATGTGCCTGATCCGAATGTTATACCGGAACAGGACCTTCCCTACCCCAACAGCTGTCTGACCTTATTTCCATTTTCAACTACAACCATGCCCACTTATTGGGAATAATCATGCATTTGAAAAGTATCTTTCATCATATAAGATATTCACATAAGCTCATTTTACCAGCGCTGTTTCTATTTGCTTTACTATTCGTCACCGCAGGAATGCGGACGATGGCGCCCCCCGAACAGATCATTAAAAAATTCAATGATTATCAGCAGCGTTATCCCCAGGCCAGGCTCACCCTACTTACCAATCAACCCATGTATTCACCCGGTGATACGATTTACTTCAGTACGTGGTTTACCAGGGAAGACTTGTCTCCGATTTCCGGTCAGCATGTAATTTCCTTAGAACTTCGGGATGAATCTGATGTAAATCGTGTGGCCATCCGGTTTAAAGTTGCTGACGGTAAATCGTATAATCAACTGGTATTACCCGCAACCTTAACGCCAGGTATTTATGTTTTAGTGGCATACAGCGATTGGATGAAAAATTTCGGGGAGTCCTGGTACT
>JALOMY010000203.1 GCA_025455225.1 Cyclobacteriaceae bacterium
ATGACTCATTCGCGCCACATCTTCAGCTGAAGCCCTGTATTCCATCGCCACTACACCGGCTGCAATCATATCAGCGGCCCGTGCTCCGATAATGTGTACGCCCAGTATTTCATCTGTGCTTTTATCAGCCAGGATCTTCACCAATCCATCAAGATCCATGGATGCCCGCGCGCGCCCCAGAGCTTTATACGGAAAACTTCCGGTTTTATAAGCTCTGCCGGATTGTTTGAGCTGCTCTTCCGTGTATCCTACACTGGCCACTTCGGGCCAGGTATAGACCACGCCTGGTATCAGTAAATAATTGATATGTGGCTTTTGACCGGCCAACTGCTCGGCTACCATCACACCTTCTTCCTCTGCTTTGTGAGCCAGCATTGCTCCACGCACCACATCACCAATGGCATAGATGTTATCGACCTTGGTACGGAGGTGTTCATCCACAGGAATCTGACCACGCTCGGTTTCGATTCCTACTTTGTCCAAACCAAGCCCTTCGGTATACGGTTTTCGGCCAATACTCACCAGGCAGTAATCTCCACGTAACTCAATCTGTTTGCCGCTTTTATCTTCGGCCTTCAGCACTACTTCCTTACCCGTATTTTCGAGTGTCGTTACTTTATGCCCGAGATAAAATTCCATTCCAAGCTTTTTGGTTGCCTTCTGAAGCTCTTTACCCATGGTGCTGTCCATCGTAGGGATAATGCTGTCCAGAAATTCAACCACCGTAACTTTTGATCCTATGCGGGCATAGACTGAACCCAGCTCCATCCCTATAACTCCCCCACCGACAACAATCAGGTGTTTTGGAATTTCATTTAACTCAAGCGCTTCTGTACTGGAGATGATGCGCTTCTTATCGAAAGGTGCGAACGGTAAAGGCGTAGGCTTCGATCCGGTAGCGATGATGATTTTTTCACCGGTTATTGATTTTTCCTTCCCGTCATTGGCTTTGATCTTAATAGTATTCTTATCTACAAAGGATCCAATACCCGTAAAAACATCGATTTTATTCTTTTTCATCAGAAAAGCGATGCCATCCACATTTGCTTTCACCACACCTGTCTTTCGCTTAATCATTTGGGCAAGGTTTGCTTTAGGCTTATTGATTTCAATACCATGTTCAGCAAAAGTGTGGGATGCATTATAAAAGTGTTCGGATGAATCGAGCATGGCTTTGGATGGAATGCATCCTACATTGAGACAGGTTCCACCCAAGGTTGAATATTTTTCAATGATGGCCGTTTTCAGACCTAATTGGGCACAGCGAATCGCAGCAACATATCCACCCGGACCAGAACCTATAACAATTACCTTGTAATCCATGATTAATTAGTATTGATGTGTGTTAAACAAGCTCCTTACGATTTGAAAAGGATAACAGCGAGTAGTATCATACTCCCAATATCAATCTTCCCGGATCCTCCAGCATTTCTTTAACCCGGTAGAGGAAACTCACCGACTCACGACCGTCAATAATCCGATGATCGTAAGACATCGCCACGTACATAACCGGAGTAATCACAATCTGTCCGTTCTTCACTACCGGTCGTTCCACGATATTGTGCATACCCAGGATTGCCGATTGAGGAGGATTAATAATGGGCGTTGAGAGCATCGATCCAAACACACCACCGTTAGTGATGGAGAATGTTCCTCCGGTCATTTCTTCGATGGATAATTTTCCTTCACGACCGCGGGCTGCCAGTCGCGCTACTTCCGCTTCGATCTGATCAAACGTCATGGACTCTGCATTGCGGATCACCGGCACAACGAGTCCGCGTGGAGTTGATACAGCGATGGAAATGTCGCAATAATCATGATAAATAATTTCATCACCATCAATCTGTGCATTCACGGCCGGCCATTCCTTTAATGCCTGGCAAACTGCCTTGGTAAAGAACGACATGAAGCCAAGCCCAACGCCATATTTTTCTTTGAACTTATCTTTATACTTAGCCCGAAGATCCATAATGGGCTTCATATCCACTTCGTTGAACGTAGTCAACATGGCGGTTTCATTCTTAACGGCTACTAGCCTTCGCGCAACCGTTTTACGCAAGGACGACATCTTCTCCCTTGTGGCATTGCGTGATACACCACTGGTTAGAACAGGGGCACCAGAAGTAGTCGATGCTTTAGAAGATTCTGCTTTTGTTGTTTGTGCCTGTGCCTTTACTGCGTCTTCCTTGGTAATGCGGCCACCAACACCGGTACCCTGAACCTGGGAAGCCGGTATACCTTTTTCATCCAGGATTTTTGCTGCTGCCGGTGAAGGATGTCCGGTTGCATAGGATTTATCTCCTGAGGATTCAGCATTCGCTGATGAGGCAACAGGTGCGGCACCCGTAGGCGCTCCTTCCATTACTTCGATGCGGCAGATCAGTCCCCCTATCGGCAGTGTTTCCTTTTCTTTCGCTACGATACGCAGTATACCATTGGCCTCTGCCGGCAATTCAAATGTTGCTTTATCAGATTCTACTTCTGCAATTACTTCATCCAACTGAACAAAGTCCCCTTCCTTCTTAAGCCAGGTTGATATCGTTACTTCAGTAATGGATTCACCCACTGAGGGTACTTTCATTTCTTTAATGGCACCGGTTGCCTTCGGTGCGGATGGGGTTGTTGCTGGTTTGCTTTCCTTCGGTTTCGCAGTTCCAGCAGATTCCTCAATCTCACAAATCAATTCACCGATAGGTACAGAATCGCCTTGCTGTTTCTTTATCCGAAGCACCCCAGCGGCCGGGGCGGTGAGTTCAAACGTAGCCTTATCCGATTCCAGTTCGGCAATCACTTCATCCATTTGCACGGCATCTCCATCCTTTTTCAGCCAATTGGCAACTGTTACTTCGGTTATCGATTCACCTACGGTGGGAACTTTAACTTGAATAGCCATAATGTATCGTTATGTTATGATTGGTGATTGATCGTTTAATACTATCAGATTTCAAAAGCCTGGGTAATGATTTTCTCCTGCTCGGCTTTATGCACTTTAGAGTACCCGGTAGCCGGTGACGCACTTGATTTACGGGCCACTACTTTCAAAGGTTGATCAGGCAGGAAACGCTGCATGTAGGCGTAGTAACCCATATTATATGGTTCTTCCTGAACCCAGATAACTTCCGCCTTCTTATACTTTTTGAAGATGGACTCAAGCTGATGTTTCGGGAACGGATATAATTGTTCAATGCGAACAACAGCCGTATTCTTGATTTTCTTCTTCTGTTGATATTCCTGTAAGTCGAAGAAGACTTTACCGGTACATAATACAAGGCGCTCCACGTCTTTGGCGGTTACGCTTGCATCATCGATTACTTCAATGAATCGACCAGACGTAAAATCTTTTATGGGTGACACAACACCCGGATGACGCAACAGTGATTTCGGAGAAAATACCACACAAGGCTTTCTAAACTCCCACTTCACCTGGCGTCTTAACAAATGAAAATAATTGGCTGCCGAAGTCAGGTTGGCCACCACCATATTAAATTCAGCAGCTTGCTGAAGGAATCGCTCCGGCCTTGCACTGGAGTGCTCCGGACCTTGCCCTTCATAGCCATGAGGTAATAACAAGACCAATCCATTCTGGCGTTGCCATTTGGATTCTGCACTGGTGATAAACTGGTCGATGATAACCTGGGCACCATTAACAAAATCACCAAACTGAGCTTCCCAAATGACAAGGGCATGTGGTGTTGAAAGTGCATAGCCGTATTCAAAGCCCATCACACCAAATTCGGAAAGCAGTGAGTTAAACATGTGAAGTTTCGCCTGATCGGGAGCGATATGATTCAGTCCGCAATACGACTGGTTCGTATTGGCATCCCAGAAATAGGCGTGACGGTGCGAAAAGGTTCCGCGCTTTACGTCCTGGCCCGACATGCGAACAATGTATTTTTCAGCCAGTAACGAACCAAAGGCCAGCAATTCAGCTTCAGCCCAGCCCAATTCTTTAGTTTCGAAGAAAGCATCCTTGCGGTCTTTCAATAACTTCTCGATCTGCTTGATGGGTTTAAAACCATCGGGAATAGAAGTTATTGCTTTGCCAACTTTTTCAATAATCTCATTGGACACCGAAGTATCAGGTGATTGGTCAAAATCTTCAGGCTTTGATTTTCGTAACGATTGCCACTCTTCCTCGCTATCCTGGAGTTTATACGGAAGGGGTTTTTGCTTTACTTCGTTCAACCGGTCCTGCAGCTGATTTCGGAAATTCTTATCCATCTCATCCGCAAGGGCTGCTGCATCTACTCCACTGCCGGAGAGTTTTTTAACATAAACTTCCCTCGGGTTTGGATGTTTGGCAATCAGGCTATACAGTTTCGGCTGGGTAAATTTCGGTTCATCGCTTTCGTTATGACCATGCCTGCGGTAACACAGCAAGTCAATAAAAATATCTTTTCCGAATTTCTGTCGATACTCCACTGCCAGATTCGCAGCAAAGGTTACGGCTTCTGCATCATCACCATTCACATGCAATACCGGGGCATCAATAATCTTGGAAACGTCTGTGCAATAAATGGCCGTTCGTGCATCATCATAATCGGTAGTGAAACCAACCTGGTTATTAATTATAAAGTGAATTGTACCTCCAGTTGTATAACCCGGTAAACCGGACATTTGCACTACTTCGTATACAATTCCCTGACCGGCAATGGCTGCATCGCCATGAATCAGAATGGCCATGGCTTTTTTAAGATCACCACCAAACTCATCATCAATCTGGCCGCGGGTATAACCTACTACCAAAGGATCGACTGCCTCCAGGTGTGAAGGATTGGGAGTAAGCTTGACATAAATTTTCTTTCCCGAAGGTGTGTTGATGCGTGATGCATACCCAAGGTGATATTTCACATCACCATCGCCCATCGTAGCATCAGGATTAACCATGCCTTCGAATTCTGTAAAAATCTGCTCGTAGGTTTTACCGAGAATGTTGGATAATACATTCAACCTTCCGCGGTGTGCCATACCAATAACCACTTCTTTTACATCCAACTCAGCCGATTTATTGATTATAGCTTGAAGTGCCGGAATGGTATTTTCCCCTCCTTCCAGTGAGAAGCGCTTTTGGCCTAAAAACTTGGTGTGCAAAAAATTTTCAAAAACAACTGCTTCATTCAGCTTTCCTAAAATGCTCTTTTGCTCATCAAGGCTTGGTTTGTAATTGAAATATTCATTCTCGCATTTATTGAAGAACCACTGCCGGATGTCATCGTTTCGGATGTAATTGTATTCAAAGCCAATGGGGCCCAGGTAAACCGATTTCAGTTTCTCCACAATGGCACGAAGCTTAGCCCGTCCCATACCAATCTCGGTACCTACATCAAACTCCGTATCCAGGTCGGCTTCTGATAAGCCGAAGAATTTTAAATCAAAATGAACATTGTGGTTTCTTCGTTCCCGCACCGGGTTTGTCTTCGATGCCAAATGCGCAAACGACCGGTAGGAGAAAATTAGGTTTCGAACCTGGGTTTCCTTTATTGAATGGGTATCAGCCACCACGGTTCCTCCACCATTTTCTCCATACTTCTGGAGGGAGAACTCATAACCTTCGAAAAATTTCTGCCAGGTAGCATCTACACTTAAAGGGTC
>JALOMY010000204.1 GCA_025455225.1 Cyclobacteriaceae bacterium
GTGGCAATCTTTACGCAAGCTCAGACTACAACCAAGATTGGCTTCGCAGACGTTGAATACATCTTCAGCCAGATGCCGGAAGCAAAACAAATTGAAACTGAACTTCAGACGCTGCAGGCCCAGCTGAAAAAACAATACGATGGCAAAGTTGCTGAGTTCCAGAAAAAGTTGCAGGAATACCAGGCTTACGGAAATACGGTGCCGGATGCCGTTCGCCAGAACACGGAACGCGAACTGCAACAATTACAGCAAAACATTCAGAAATTGGAGCAGGATTCACAGGAAAATCTCCAGCGTAAACAAGTACAGCTGATGGAACCCGTTTATGCAAAAGTGGGCAAGGCCATTGAGGATGTTGCCAAGGAAAACGCATTCAACATGGTGGTGAACAATCAAATCAGCGGTCTGGATGTTGTTCTGTATGCCGATGAAAAATCTGATATTTCTGACCTGGTGTTGAAGAAAATGGGGATCACTCCACAACCTCAAACCGAAAACAAACCAAAATAATTTTCAGTTGAATTAGTCAAGATTAAAAAACCCCGGCTTGATTAACCGGGGTTTTTTATTTAACCATATGCTTCTTAAAATTCCGGTAAGCTTTTATTCCCTCCCATAATGGCAAATAGGAATAGCCACGCTCTTTATTCCTGGAACTGATTTCGAATAAATAATTCCAGTGATTAAATAATATCCGAAGAGCCTCGAACAGCGAAAATCCGGGATGGTAAATATGGGCAGGTTCTGCACCACAGCCATTTACTTCAAGGATCTTGACATTGCCCTTATAGAGTGATTCAATGGAAGCACATCTCAAATCAAATCGTCCGTAATAAAATTCATCCATCTGCTTGCCAATTGCATCAAATGCATCAATCATCAATTCGTTGATCAGATGGTTGCCATTTAAGAACGTTGTGCCCAAACAATGATTCCCGATGGAATTTAATTCAAACACCTCTTCATAAGCCAAAACATCATCTAACCGGTTAGTATGCATTTCCTGTAATCGTGACCATTGGAGTTTTGCCCGGGGATATTTCATAATCAACTCCCGTACGGTTGAACGGCCATCACCCGTTACCCGCAGCATCTCTTTTAGAACCACTGATGTAATGCGGCCTCGCTCTTCTCCGGGATATCGCACATAAAACACGCTGCACTCAACCGGTAAGTCAACCAGTTCCTGAATGATAAAATTACCTTTCACCTGGTTTATATAAGTGGTAACATCACTTCGGCTATTAATCCGTTTAACCATATGGCCCCGCTCACCAATATCCGGCTTAAAAATCACTGGGAATGATAAAGCTTCCTGTTCCATTAATTGGATTACCAATTCAGGGGATGAGGGCATTTCGATATAAACAGTCTTAGGAATATGTGTACCCGGTACTTGTTTCAGTATATCATACTTTGACTCGCCAAACATACCCCCCATTAAGATGGATGGATTGGAAGCCGAGAAAAATAATATCGACCGGGCGCGTAGGGAAAGCCACATCCAATAGATAAACAGCGGGAATTGAACGATACCGAATGGCCAGTATTCCCAGCTTCGCAATCGGATAAAAAAATTTTTTGAAACAACTTTTTTAAACAGTTCCAACTTTGTCGATGAACTATTTGGAGACTTCAGAAGTCATTGATTGGTACCGGATTGTTGAAGCCGCAATTCCAAAACCGGGAGAAAGTTGAATATAGGGGGCAACATCGCGCAGGCCGATCTTTATAATGGCCATATGATGCACCGCGTGCTCGATATTATAAATCAATTCCCGGTAATAATTGGTTTCAACAATTACCGATGAGTCTTCATTCATTGTGTAGCACACTTCAAGTTTCAATGACTTATTACCATCCAAACTACTTATGAACTTTGTTATTCGCTCAATCGCAGCTCGTGCAATAAACTTATCCGTCTCAATCAGTTTATCGTGTTCACGATTGTCGTAATTAACCAATCCTTTTTCAAAACCTTTTTCCAGGCAGAAAAAGAATTCAAGGGTATGCCTTAGATGTTGGCCAATGGACGAGCCTCCAAGGGTACCTACTGGGGCTTTATAGTCATTTTCATGAATCTGATCGGTAACATCAGAAAGCTGGTTTAAGATTTCACAGCAGGCATTTTTGAGTTCCATAGTGATATGCGAAACTTTTAAAGATAGCTTAATTAGGAATATATAATTTAACCTTTTGGATAATCGTTACATTCAGGAATACGATTGAGGCCCGTTTGTATCAATCCTGATGGAGTTCCGTCCAAACCAGGTCGGGTTCAAACCCCTTTTGAATGGCATAACGTGCAATTTTATTTCTTTTTACATATGGATCAGCCTCTTCTAACTGGGCCTCCTTCTTCCTTATTAAAGCCCTCAGGGTTTTCAGGTAATCGTGCTCATCAATTTCCTTTAACGCAAGCCGGATACAATTGGTGGTAATATTATTCCCCTCCAGTTCACGAATAATTTTCAGGCGGCCCCACTTTTTTAACCTGAATTTGCCCCCTGCAAAGGCTTTTGCATAACGTTCCTCGTTGAGAAAACCCTCCGTAATCAAATAACTTACCATCTCGTCTACTTCAGACGAATAAAGACCCAGTTCGAATAGCTTATTTCTTACCTCTTTGTGAGACCTTTCCTGGTAAGCACAATAACTGAGAATCCTTTTCTTGGCCTCTTCTGGTGAAAGCTTTTTCATTCTTAGCCCGGGGTCGTAACGAACGATAATCAGGTCAGGTTACTGCTTGATAAATCCCTTGGTGCGCAAGATGCTGGCTAGAAATTTCCGCTCGTTTTCTGTATTAAAGATTTTAAACGGCAAATAGATCAATTGAGCTTTGTTAACGAAGAGTAGAAAATAATCCTTACCCATTGAAGCCTTTTGAATTTGATCCCACTTGAGTGGCATTCCTTCCCGGGGATTAATTTTCATTAAAATCTGCTGACTGCTGATTTCATATGTAAATTTTTCGAACAGCATCTTTCCCTGATCTAATTGTGTAACGCCAAAGAATTGAAGCCACCAGAACAATACATATAAGGCCAGGCCAAGCAATGCACCGATAATCCACCAAATGCTCGGTATCCAAAAATATCCACAACAAATAGCCAATGCGGCCACCAGTGCAATCCAGCCCTGCTGCTTAAGAATGTTGATCAAGGCCAGCTTGACGTAAATCTTTTTTTCGAGCCTGTAGTTTTTAGTTTTAATAATCATAATCGAACCGTAGTCAGTTTTTCCTTCATGCTCAGAACATTTTCAGACTAAGATCAAGACTCTTTACAGAATGGGTTAATGCTCCAACAGAAATATAATCCACTCCACACAAGGCAATCTCCCGAATGGTTTCCTCAGTAATTCCTCCACTGGCTTCCGTTTTATACCTTCCACCGATTCGCTTTACCGCCTCTCGCATTGCATCCGGAGTCATATTATCCAACATAATAATATCAACGCCTCCAACCCGAAGAACTTCATCTACTTCGGCCAGGTTGCGGGTCTCGATTTCAATCGTTAATGACTGATTCAGGGCGCGAAGATACTCTTTTGTTTGAATGATCGCTTTCTCAATGCCACCCGCCAGGTCAACATGATTATCCTTTAGCATGATCATATCATATAATCCCAGCCTGTGATTCTTCCCTCCGCCTATCCACACCGCCCACTTCTCCGGAAATCTGAAATTGGGTGTGGTTTTTCGGGTATCCATTAGCTTTACCCCCGTTCCTTCTACGTGCTTAACCAGCCGGTTAGTCAAGGTAGCTATGCCGCTCATACGCTGCATGCAATTCAGTACCAGACGTTCGGTAGACAAAATTGATCTGGCTTTACCTTGCACGACAAATGCGACATCTCCTTTTCGGATGGAACTGCCATCCGATAATTTTGGAATAAATTCAATCTGAGAATCAAAGTGAGCAAATATTTCACGAGCCAGTTCAACTCCCGCCAGGATGCCTTCATCTTTCACCAGCAACCGGGCACGACCATTAGCTTCCTCAGGGATGGCTGCCATTGCCGAATGATCGGCCTGACCAATGTCTTCTTGTAACGCTGAGGTTATAAAACGGGATAGGAATTCTGGGGTTATATACGAAGGTCTCACACTGCAAAAATAGACGGCTACCTTGTAGAGAAAGTATACCTTCCGGAATTTTTAACAGCGGATTATTCCTTTACAAAAGAAATTTCCTGAACCAGCGATTCGTTGCCGGAAACTTTGATCTTCATCCAGACTCGAAACGTGTTTGCACCGCTTTTATATTGACCAATGGCAAACGGCTGGCCGCCTTTTGAGGATCCCTGATGAATAATATTAAACTCGGAAGGCGGGTTGGCTTTAAAAAAATCACGAAGTACAAATTCGGCCTGCGCTTTACTGTAGGTGCTCGGTTTCCCCTCAAGGGTAACGTCTACCGAAGGGTTCAGATATTTGGCTAATTCCTTGGCACTGCCCGCCTTAATCGATTCCTTAACCTGCTCGACCACGGAATTGCCCTGGGCCAGAACTACTGTTCCGGTCAAAAACCAAACTAAAAACCCAACAATGCAGTTTTTTAACATAGTGGTAAATCTAACCCAAAATTATGCCATAACGGGCATTTATAAATGAATAACCACTGTTTTAGCCACCGATTCGGCTTTAATATCAAAACTAGCTGTTCGCGGTGGTATATTTGCGGCTTATTTTATCAATATGAATAATAAAGTATTACTCATGATCCTTGACGGATGGGGGATTGCTACCAATAAAAAGGTATCGGCAATCGACCAGGCAAACACACCGTTTATGGATTCGTTGTATCCAAAATACCCCAACAGCAGGCTCGAAGCTTCCGGACTGGCCGTTGGGCTGCCGGCAGGTCAAATGGGAAATTCGGAAGTTGGGCATATGAATATCGGTGCCGGAAGAGTTGTTTACCAGGATCTGGTGCGGGTTAATAAAGCCATCGAAGAACATGAGTTGGATCAACACCCGGTTTTACTTGAAATTTTTGATTATGTAAAAAATACAGGAAAGAAACTTCACCTGATTGGCCTTGTTTCTGATGGGGGCGTACACTCTCACATCGAACACCTGAAAGGAATATGCACCCTTGCTCATAACAATCAAGTGTCTAACCTCTTCATTCACGCGTTTATGGATGGAAGAGATACCGATCCCAAGGGGGGCATTGACTATCTGAAAGATCTTCAATCGCATCTGAAAAAAACGTCTGGAAAAATTGCCAGCATAATTGGACGCTATTACGCTATGGATCGCGATAAGCGTTGGGAACGGGTAAAACTTGCATACGATCTGCTGGTAAACGGACAAGGCAATTCTGCAACCAATATTATTGATGCCATTCAGCAATCATACGACTCAGGTGTTACCGATGAATTCATTAAACCAATCGTGGTAACGGAAGATGATCAGCCGGTAGCAACCATTTCCGATGGAGACGCTGTACTTTGTTTCAATTTCCGTACCGACCGTGGCCGACAAATAACACAGGTTTTAACGCAGCAGGATTTCCCGGAGTATGGGCAAACGCGGGAAAGAAGCAGATCCGGATTGCTGAAACAGAAAAGTACCCTCATGTAACATTCTTTTTCTCAGGAGGTAGAGAAACAGCGTTTGAAGGTGAGTCGAGAATTTTATGCCCATCCCCTAAAGTGGCTACCTACGATCTCAAACCGGAAATGAGTGCCCACGATATTAAAGACAAAATCATTCCGGAGTTAAATAAAAAAGAAGCCGATTTTATCTGTCTTAATTTTGCCAATCCGGATATGGTAGGCCATACTGGTGTTTTCGAAGCTGCCGTTAAAGCATGTGAAACAGTAGATTTTTGTGCAGGAAAAGTAACGGAAGCTGCTCTTCAAAACGGATATACTATTATTATTATTGCCGATCACGGAAATGCCGATTGTATGATCAACGATGATGGCACACCGAATACAGCCCATACAACCAACCTGGTTCCGTGTATTCTGGTAAGCAATTCTTATCAGGGAAAAATTAAAAATGGAAAGCTGGGTGATCTGGCTCCTACTATTCTCACATTAATGGGGTTACCAATACCCCAACAAATGACCGGAAATGTTCTTATTGAAGCGTAACATCATCTTCATTTTTGTATTAGTACTTGCCGGATTATTTCCATCCTGCAAACAAGAACGTAGCGTATCGGGTTATTACCCGGTTGATAGCCTTCTTGAGGAACAAATCCAATTGCTTACCAACACACCCATTTCCTTGCAAAAAGAAGCCTGGATAAATTCCGGTCACCAGGATACACTGATTGCAAGCCTCGACAGTGCCACATGGTATAATGAATTAGATATGTTCAATGAAATTGATTGGATAAACCGGCCGATCAACCAGGGCAGTTATACCGTGTTAGACAAACAAAAGGACCCGTACAGCAACCTGATCATCCGGGAATACCGCGCCAATAAACCAATGGCTATACGGTACTTGAAACTGTATTATCAGGATACTCCAGTTAAATTGAGAAAACTTGAGTCGCTTTATGAAATGGAAAGTGCATTGTTATCCAGTAAGCGAAAATTAACAATGGAATTTACCGACCTGTACAATAAAAACATACTTTCTTCCTACTCTGTAGAAGGTGAACAAAAACTGGTAGTGGGCGATTCTGTTCATTACCTGATTAAAGGCAAGGTTCAGTTTAATTGATATGGCGAAACATCGGATGAGCGAACCCCTTGGTGAGGGTGAAAAACGGGCAATCAATAAAAAGTCACTTCAGCATTTGCTGGGAATTTTCCGGTATATGCTTCCGCATAAGTGGCTTTTCATTTTTGGATTGATTTGCCTTGTGCTCTCCAGCGGCACCATGTTATCCTTTCCTTTTTTTGCCGGAAAACTTCTTGATCTTGCTTCCGGTAAAGAGGTTCCCTATTTCAGTTCAATTAACCAGGTTGCCATTACACTCCTGGTTATTCTATTGATTCAAAGCTTCTTTTCGTTCACACGTGTTTATACCTTTTCTGTAACCAGTGAACGCACCCTGGCAGATTTAAGACAAAGCATCTACCAGAAGATTATCTGGTTGCCCCTTCGTTTTTTCGATAACCGGAGGGTGGGTGAACTGATGAGCCGGATAACATCCGATGTCGGAACCCTTCAGGATACATTTACCGT
>JALOMY010000205.1 GCA_025455225.1 Cyclobacteriaceae bacterium
ATAACCATGCTGATGCCCTCCACATCAATTCCGCGTGAAAGAACATCGGTGCCGATCAGAAAATTGATTTGTTTGTTTTTGAATGCACGCAAAATCTGTTCGCGTTCAGATTGTTCCAGGTCGGAGTGAAAAGCCCTGGCTTCAATACCTGCTTTTCGAAGCGTGCTGTCTAATTTTTTTACAGTTTCTTTTGTTGAGGCAAACAAGATCAGGCTGCTCCAGGTATAGGTCTTCAAGATATGGCTGAGCAGTTTTTCTTTTTGCGAATCGTATACTACGTAAGCCTCTTGTTTAATTCCTGCGGCTGGTTTAGCTATGGCAATATTAATCTCTTCCGGATTGTCTAGAATTTTACCTGCCAGTGCGCGGATTTTCGGAGGCATTGTTGCCGAGAACAGTAAAGTCTGTCGCTTCTTTGGAAGATAGCTTACGATTTTAATAATATCATCATAAAAGCCCATGTCGAGCATACGATCAGCTTCATCCAGAATCAGATGTTGAAGATGATCAAATACGGTAGTGCCGGCAGCTAATAGTGCAATTAGCCTTCCGGGAGTAGCAACAACAATGTCTGCCCCTTGTTCAAGGGCGCGTTTCTGAACATCCCAGGTTGCGCCATCACCACCACCGTATATGGGTATTGAACTGATACCGGTGAAATAGGCAAAGCCTTCTATCTGCTGGTCAATTTGCTGGGCCAGTTCGCGGGTGGGTGCAATCACGAGCGTGTTGAGATGCCGGTGATCGGTTTGGATCATTTTATTAATAACAGGTAATATGTAGGCAGCCGTTTTGCCTGTACCAGTTTGTGCACAGGCAATTACATCTTTGCCCTCAAGAATTACCGGGATAGCCTGTATCTGAATTGGTGTAGGTTTTTCATACCCCATCGAATCCAGTCCTTCGTAAAGTTTAGGGTCGAAATTAAAGTCAGCGAATGTCATGTGGTGTGTAACGATTAAAAAATCAAAGCCAGACTTTAGGGGTCTGGCTTTGTACTTGTGTGCGGGAAAAATTAATTATTGACTAACCGTACATTAACGGCATTCAATCCTTTTCTTCCTTGTACTACCTCGAATGTGATTTCATCATTTTCACGAACCTGGTCAACCAGACCCGATACATGTACAAAATACTCCTGATTGGTAGCGGTTTCTTTTACGAAACCAAAGCCTTTGGTTTCATTAAAGAACTTTACTGTTCCTTCTTTCATTGTGTTACTTGTGTTTTTTGGTCTTTGATGTTAAGTCGCTGACCGGTGTTATGATTAATTAATTCGTAAAGGTAGTCATAATTAATTACAACACCCAGTTTGTTGATTTTTGCTTGATTATGCGGCTTTTTTGATTTCCTCGAATCGCATTTGGCGCGATTTATCGAGATGAATAATTCCTACTTTATCCATCAGTCGAATGACCAAATACGTGGGATCAATTTCATGCCAGCGAATACCTCCAAAGTTGGCCCGTGATCCGTGTTTATGATGATTGTTGTGGTAGCTTTCGCCCATCATTAAAAAATCAACCGGCAAAAAATTCATTGAGGTATCGCGCACTTCAAAATTGCGATAGCCGTATTTGTGTGCAAACCAGTTAATTATGGCACCATGTATCGGACTCATCAGGAACTGAATCGGCAACAGTAACCACATCCACCATTCGGTTGCAAACTGAAAATAGATGAAGGTATAAATTGCCCCCCAGAAAATACGGGACGGCCACGAACGTGCGAACTTGTCGAATGCCTCCCACTGCGGTACACCTTCAGTAAATCGCTTATCAACATCCAGTTTACGATTGGCAATGGCTGAGTAAATGGTTTTGGTTTTCCACATCATGTTCCAGATGGTTTCATCGTAGGTTGGTGAATGCGGATCATCCTCGGTGTCGGCAAATGCATGGTGCATACGATGCATCACACCGTAGCCGTAAGCGCTTAAATAATTGGAACCCTGGAAAATCCAGGTTAAAACAAAAAATACCTTCTCCATGAACGGACTCATGGTAAAGGCCTTGTGGGCTGCATACCGATGAAGAAAAAAGGTTTGAAAAAACAGCGACAGGTACCAGTGCGCTACAAAAAAGACTAAAATGATGGTCATTTAACGGTAAAGATTAATAGGTAAAACATGTTTGTCCGGGCGTTTTTAGTCCGGATTAACTGTAAGACAAACCCGTTTACCGTTTGTGACAGAAAAGGGAAAATAATTTTTGAATCAGTCCTGGGGTTTGTTCCAGATGTCGCGTTTGAGGCGGGCAATCAACTCATCTTCATCGCCCAGGCAGGCTTTTTTGAAGCTTTCTATCATGGATGAAGCGGATGGAATTTCAAAATGGATTTTAGCTTTTTCATCAGCAAGTTTCTTTTTAGCTCGGCTTACTAACTGACGGCAATGATCTTTCTTTTTACCCAGCGTTTCCTGCAGTGTATCGTAATCGTAGTTCAGTACTTCTTTAAGCAGAAAAACTGCCCGTTCAACCGGCTCCAGTTTTTGATGGAGTGTTTTAATGGCATGATTTAGATAGGTATCCAGATCGATAGACGAAAAATTACTTTCTTTTAAACTTAGGATGAATTCAGGCAAATGAACTGACTCCAGGTATTCTTCTTTTTTACGATTGAGTTTATTCAGGTGGTTAAGGCAATTATTGGTAACGGCTGTGATCAGGTAAGCTTTGATATTATTGATTTTGTCGTGTTCGGCATTTAACCACTTCAGAAAGGTTTCCTGTACAATATCTTCTGCATCCTGTTTGCACCGAACAAGATTATAGGCAATGCGGTGAAGCAAGGGCTGGTAAAGTGCAATGGTTTGTGCGTGATCCATCAGATGTTAAAAGCACAAAGATAGTGTATTTCAAGATTGAAAATGGATTCCCTTCATTTTGCTTCCCTTACATCCGTTAGCCTGAATTATTCGAAAGAATACAAAACAAGGAATTCATCCATTAATTTTGTAACCGATTGGTCCGGAGGAACTTATTCCATCAACTAATCTGTTTGAAAGAATTAATAGAACATGGCTGAAGCATCACTAACACCCGAGGTTCGCAGAAAACCCATTCTTAAGCAAGAAATTGCCTTTGCAATAGTTCACCTTATTCCAGTGGCCGCTATATGGACAGGAGCTACTTTGTTCGATTGGATGGTTTGTATTTTTCTTTACCTATTCCGCATGTTCTGGATTACCGGAGGCTATCATCGGTACTTTGCTCATAAATCCTATAAAACATCACGCTGGTTTCAATTTGTGATTGCCTTTATGGCACAGACCTCTGCACAAAAAGGAGCCTTATGGTGGGCTGCGCATCACCGGCATCACCACCGGCACAGCGATACACCGGCTGATCCACACTCTATGAAAATTTATGGATTCTGGTATTCACACATCGGGTGGATTGTTGGGCCCGATTTCAAGAAAACCGATTACAAGGTGATAGGCGATTATGCCAAATATCCTGAACTGGTATGGCTCAATAAACACTACCTGGTTCCTCCTGTGGTTTTGGGTGTTGTAGTTACAGCATTAGGTGGTATTGTTAATGGCGGAAGCATTTCCATGATGTTCACTTCTGCCGGGCTCTCAACTTTATTGATTGGCTTCTTTTTAAGCACGGTTATTTTATATCACGGCACATTTTCAATTAATTCCATCATGCACAAGTTTGGCCGTCAGCGGTATAAAACCGGAGATGAATCGCGCAACAGTTTATGGCTGGCCTTACTAACCTTAGGTGAAGGATGGCATAACAATCATCATTATTATGAAACTGCATCACGCCAGGGTTTTTTCTGGTGGGAAATTGATATTACCTGGTATATCCTCAAGATGATGTCGTGGGTTGGATTAATCTGGGATTTGAAAGGAGTCCCCAATCACATTAAATATTCGAAAGACCGGGAACATGCACGGCAACTCAAGATTGAAATGGAAGAAGGGTTGAGAAAAGCCGGGTAAATCTTCTGCAGAGTTGGAATTTTAAATCCAGCTATTAAATTTGCAATCCCTTTTGGGAACAAGCGGGAGTAGCTCAGTTGGTAGAGCACGACCTTGCCAAGGTCGGGGTCGCGAGTTCGAGTCTCGTTTCCCGCTCAGAACCCCTCTCCAAACGAGAGGGGATTCTTTTTTAAGAACATTTGTTGAATGCCCGGGTGGTTCCCGCCCGTACCGAACGGCACCTGTCCGAATGAAGTCTGGTGGGCGTTCGGGTGGGTAATTGGTAATAATATAGTAGGCAAAATGTTCTTAGAAAAATAACCACTCATTTGCCCGGGTGGTGGAATTGGTAGACACGCAGGACTTAAAATCCTGTGGCTAGTAATAGCTGTGCGGGTTCAACTCCCGCCCCGGGTACTTAGAATCAGTTTCATAGAGTAATCCTAATTCAGGGATTGTTTTTTTGTTTAGTAAGATCGTTGAACAAACTATTGAACAACGATAAAATCAGGCTGAACCCCAGCGCCCACCAGAATCCATCAACTTCAAATCCCGGCACAAGCCAATCGACTAGCAAGATCATCAAGGCATTGATCACCAATAAAAACAGACCCAGCGTAACAAACGTTATTGGAATTGTTAAAATGACAAGCACGGGTTTTATAACCGCGTTAACAATGGCCAGTAACAACGCGACCAAAAGGGCATACCCATAATGCTCAACATGTACACCAGGAAGCAGGTATGCGGTGAGCATCACTGCCAAACCATTTAAAAGAAACCGGATAACTCCATTCATGATTGAAAATATTCATTGAATATCTTCTTTTCTTCCCTTAAGTCAAATACTAACTTGCTGTTATGTATGCCATTGTGGATATCGAGACGACCGGGGGCTACGCAGATCATCACCGTATCACAGAAATTGCTATTTACCATCATAATGGCATTGAAATTACCGACCATTTTTACACGTTGATCAATCCGGGCAGACGCATACCGCCCTTCATAACGGGATTAACCGGTATTACTTCGGAAATGGTTGAGCAAGCCCCGCCCTTCGAGGAGGTTGCTGAATCCATCTATGCTCTATTGGAAGGACGCGTATTTGTTGCACACAATGCGCACTTTGATTATTCATTTCTAAAGAAAGAATTTGAGCAGGCCGGAATAGCGTGGTCTGCAAAAAAACTTTGTACAGTTCGGTTGAGCCGGAAAATTATTCCCGGATTACGTTCCTATAGTTTAGGTAGCCTGGCTGAAAGCCTGGGTATACATATCAAAAATCGCCATCGGGCAGGCGGAGATGCAGAAGCTACAGCGAAAATTTTTTCATTACTTCTAAATCGGGATGCGTCTGGCCACATCAGTAAATCACTGAAGCGAAATTCCGGTGAAACTATTCTTCCACCGAATTTGCCGAAAGAAGAATTTGACCGGTTGCCTGCAAAGCCCGGGGTTTATTATTTTCTGAATGAACGTAGTCATGTTATTTATGTAGGTAAAGCCAATAACATCAAGAAGCGAATAGCCGGACATTTTACCGGTGAAGCGCGGGAATGGAACCGGTCGAATATCCGGA
>JALOMY010000206.1 GCA_025455225.1 Cyclobacteriaceae bacterium
CGGTTTTTCTTCGAAAACAGAGGTTCACTCTTCTTCTCTTTTACTACTTCGGCAACTTCTGTACTCATGTTCAGAATGTATTAAAGTTTATTTCAATTCATTGCTATTTTCTGAAGCATCAACATGGCTTGCTGTTGTAGCTGAGGATGTTGATTTCAAATTTTTCAGATAATTCTCGTACAAGCCAAGGTACTGAACCAGCATGTTGTTAACGCCCTTTCCGGTTAATGTGGCGCCAGACATTCCGTCAACCTTATGCGGATCGTTGGAATAATCCACACCTTCGCCTTTCATCATGGTAACAGAAACCAGGCTGCTTTCATCATAAATGGATTTACCCTTGTAACGATCCTGAATCTCGTTGGAATTAATTCGAGCACCTAAACCCGGTGTCTCAGCTTTATGCTGAAACTTAACGCCCTGAATGGTATTAAGATCAGATTGAAGTGCTACAAAGCCCCAGATATTATCCCATAAGCCAAACCCGAAAACCGGAAGAACTACATAATCAACTTTGTCCGGATTTGATTCATTCCTGAATTCATATACCGGAAGCAAGCGCTGTTCGGCAGGCTTTTTATATTCAGACAATACTACTACATCTTTTGCCTGCACACCTTCCACCACATTGCCTTTCGAATCAACCACAAAAGATTTCACCCGGCTGGCATACAAACTTTCGATGTTGGCGTTATCCTCCACTTCCATGACGGTAGAAAGAATATTTTCCTTCTGCTCGAGGTCAATGTTAGCTTGTTGTCTGTCTTTCAGTCCTTCTGAAGCAAGAGCAAGCAACCCTCCGCATACCGCAGTAAGGATAGCTGCATAGATGACGATGTATAAATTAGACTGCCGCACGTTGTAATCTACGTTTTTTGTTTGCACTAACTACAAAATAATCAATCAGTGGAGCGAACACATTCATCAATAGAATGGCCAGCATGATTCCTTCCGGATAAGCCGGGTTAAACACCCGAATCAGAACCGTAAGTACTCCGATTAATAAGCCATAGACCCATTTTCCGGCTTCCGTTTGCGCAGCCGTTACCGGGTCGGTTGCCATAAATACGGCACCGAAAGCAAGACCACCAATTACCAAATGATACTGAGCTGGCATTGCCATGAATTCGTTAACTGCAATCAGATTCAGAAAGGCTCCCATACCATAAGCTCCTGCAAATACAGAAAGAATAATTTTCCAGCTTCCGACACCAGTTATAATCAGAATGAAAGCACCAATAAGACACATCAGGGTTGATGTTTCACCAATGCATCCAGGCATAAATCCGAAAAACATATTGGAGAAGCTATAAATATTATCAGCCCAACCCTGTCCGAATGAACTAAATGCCTGCACAACGCTAACCCCATCCGTTGAAGCCTGGGAAGCAACAGCAAGTGGAGTGGCTCCGGAATAGCCTTCTACAGTTTTCGCTCCAGCAGGAAGGAAAGTCCATACTTCTCCGGATATCTGAAGCGGGTAGGCAAAGTACAAGAAAGCCCGGGCTGTTAAGGCCACATTCAGTATATTCATTCCAGTTCCGCCAAAAGCCTCTTTTGCAATTACCACAGCAAAAATACTCGCCACGGCAACCTGCCATAATGGAATATCCGGAGGCATTACCAACGGAATCAGCATGCCGGTAACGAGATAACCCTCATTAAGCGGATGTTTTCTAATAACTACAAACACCACTTCAACCAAACCTCCTGCAGCATAGGCTACGATAACAATCGGAAGTACCTGAATCAAGCCAACCGAAATGATCTCACCTGCGCTGGCCGTTTGCCCTAATGCGAGATAGTGCTGGTAACCCACATTCCAGATTCCAAACAGCAGGCATGGAATCATGGCGATAACTACTGTCATCATCAGGCGTTTCAGATCAACGGCATCACGGATCTGGGCACCTTTGGCCGGAGTTACCGTGTTGGGTGAAAAATGAAAGGTATCGAGGGCTTCAAAAACATAAAAGTATTTATGGTATTTGCCGCCTTTTTCGAAGTTATGTTTCGCTTTGTCGAACGTGTCGCGTAGAAACTTCATATTAACTGTTGAGCATTAAATCAATTCCTTCTCTCAATATTGACTGTACATTGTGTTTGGATACATCAACAAATTCACACAACGCCAGGTCTTCCTCAATTACTTCATAAATCCCAAGGGCCTCCATTTCATCGTAATCCTCAGCAATTATTGACTTTAACAAATAAGTTGGCAAAATGTCCATTGGAGTTACTTGTTCAAACACACCGGTTTGAACAAAGGCCCTCGGTTCACCGCGATTATTGCTGTCAAGAACAAACTCCTTCTTGGGTGTGAGGAAAGATAATAGCCCGAACGCACGCTGAAAACTTAATTTGGAAGCAGTTGGCTTAATCCAGCCCAGGAATTCGTAATAATCTCCTTCCGGAATTACTGAAACCTGGTGATCGTAAAATCCGAGATACCCTTCTTTTCCAATACTGGTTCCGGTTAGAACGTTTCCAGAGACTACGCGTATGTGGTCTTGTTTCAGATTACCGGTCAGGTATTTCTTAACCGATGCACCAGAATACGTTTTGTAATACTGCGGATTTTTTACTTCCGATCCGGCAACCGTAATAATTTTTGAAGCATCGTACACACCGTTCAGGAACAACTTACCAATTTGGATTACGCCATAGGGATTGATGGTCCATACCACATCTCCTTTATTTATCGGATCGAGGTGATGAATCTGTACACCCACGCATCCGGAAGGATGCGGTCCTGAAAACTTGTTTAATTCTACACCCTTTACCTGTGAAAAAACAGAAGAAATTTCACGCTCGGAGTGAACATTTACATGCACAGCACCTGATGTAAACTTTTTCAACACATCTACACCGGCCTGGAAGAATTGCTCCTGACCTTTAAAAATAAAACCGTAATCAGGTGCCAGAGGTGAAGAATCAAATGCTGAGATAAAAATAGATTTCGGCTTTTCATTCGGATCAGCCACTATACCAAACGGGCGTTGAATCAGGTTGACCCAAACTCCGCTCGACAACATTTGCTGCAGCGCTTTTTCCCGGGAAAGGTGGGTAAGATCAGAAACAGAATACTTGTCGAATTGAACGTAGTCGATTGACTTATCTGCCAGTACTACAACTTCAAGAAGTTTACGCTTTTCACCACGTTTTATTTGTACCACTTCACCGCTTACGGGTGAAGTAAAGAGAACATTCTCATGTTTTTTATCATGGAACAGTGGAGAACCTGCTTTCACAGAATCGCCTTCTTTAACCATGAGTTTAGGCATATAAATTCCCTGAAAATCAGTGGGTTTTATAGCAAATGTTTCAGGTTGTTCAGTGTTGGAAATGGTTGGTGCAGCCTTGCCTGCCAGATTAATATCGAAGCCCTTCTTTAACCGGATAAATTTGCCCATGATAAGGGATAGTTTTAATTAGGTCGGGGGCAAAATTAGTGATAAATCTGACATTAAAAAGGCTTTTACTCCGGTGTAAAAATTGTCTCTAACCGGTAAAAAAATTCTCAACAAAATTACTTCAGGCTTGTTTTACCATATGCGTTATCGCTAACCGTATTACCTCATCAACCTGTTCGTTGACTGTAATATGTGTGGTGTCTATAACGATTGCATCTTCAGCTTTTCTTAACGGGCTTTCAGTACGGGAAGTATCAATCTCATCACGCTTCCGGATATTCTCCAATACCTCATTCAAATTGACCAGAACATCCTTGGCCAGTAATTCCTGTTGTCTTCGGTAGGCACGCACCATCATATCGGCAAGCATAAATACTTTTAACTCGGCTTGGGGAAACACTACCGTGCCTATATCCCTCCCATCCATCACAATTCCTTTTTCTTTTCCCAGCTTACGCTGCTGGGCAACCATGGCTTCCCGGACTTCTTTGATAGCGCTAACCTGGCTTACCTGGTCAGATACACGCATTTCCCGGATTTCCTGCTCTACGCTTAATCCGTTCAGGAAAGTGTCGGTGCCACCTTTGGCATTCACTTTAAAAGATAGGTTGATCATCGGTAAAGCCCTGGCTACCTCCTTCGGATTAGTCAATGCAATATGATGATCAAGGAAATAAAGCGTTACTGCACGGTACATCGCTCCGGAATCAATGTACCGGTATCCAAGTATACGGGCTACCTCTTTGGCTGTAGTACTTTTACCGCATGCAGAATAGCCATCAATCGCAATAACGATTTTACGCAGTTGCATCAGCAGTCTTTTTGAGGGCAGGGAATGGGTTTTCCTGGCTTCAGTTTTTTATGTGTATTGCCGGAAGCGCAGGAAATTAGAAGTTGGGTACAGAATAAAGCCACTATCGCTACAGTCGTAAAAGAAAATCTGGATTTCATGGCTCCAAGTTAAAAATGAATCGATCATTTTGAAACCGTCACCAGCCGATTCCCGTGAAATTTAAATCATGCAAATAAGACATCCCGATCATTTGAAAGGTTAATCAATCGAAGTAACTTCAACTCAGTAATCGTACAAATTCTATGGAAGATCAAACGAAAGACGGAAAAGCTGAAAAACTATTTCAGAATTTTGGTAAACGGGTGGACCAGTTTATGCAGGAATTGGATGAAGCAGGCTCCAAATTGAATAAGGAGTTTGAAGGTAAATATGAAGAATTGAAGCAAGCCGCTGAAAAACTTAAAAAGGATGCCAAGGATAAAGACCGGTGGAAGGAAGTTGAGGAATCCCTGAAAAAGGCCGGACGCGAACTTGAAAATGCCTTTAAAGCTGCTTTTAAAAAGAAGACGGAAAACAATTAACAATTGTTTTAAACCACACGTCAGGCCTTTGTTGAAATCATCAGGCTGACGTGTGGATTCTCTTATTAAATCTTAACCGTTTTCCACTTACCTCTTCGGAATATCATAATGCTCACTACTGCAAGCGCGGACTCGGCAATTACAATAGCCAGGTAGGTTCCTTTAGGTCCATATTCCAACACAATGGCAAGAATGTATGCCAACGGTATTTGAAACATCCAGAAACCAAAGAGATTCAGAATGGTGGGTGTTCTTGTATCACCGGCTCCATTAAATGATTGCGCCACCACCATACCATATGCATAAAAGATATATCCAACGGATACAATCTGAAGGCACTGAATGGCACTCTGCATTACTTCGGGGTCTGTAGTAAACAAGGTTACGATAGGCCGGGCAAGTGTTAAAAATAAAACAGTGATGCAGGCCAGGAAAAGCATGTTAAAAAAACCCGCTCTCCAAACCGATTTTTCTGCCCGTTCGGGTTGCCCTGCACCCAGGTTCTGACCCACCAGGGTAGCGGATGCATTAGCCATACCCCAGGCCGGTAAAATGGCAAACACAATTATTCGTATTGCAATGGTATAGCCAGCCAGGGCAGCACTGCCGAAATACGAAACAATTCGAACCAGGAAGATCCAGCTTGCCGAAGCAATGATGAATTGTCCGGTTCCACCGGCCGATACCTTGATAAGGCGCCAGATTATTCCGAAATCCAATGGC
>JALOMY010000207.1 GCA_025455225.1 Cyclobacteriaceae bacterium
GTTTCATTCTGGCTGCCATTGTCCGTTATCGCCAGGCGATGTCGCGTGAAGTCTACCGTTTCGACAAGGCACCGCAATGTTTGCTTTGTATACGCCGATCGTTTATTGTCTTCTGTGTCATAGCATGCCATGCAGATTAATGCCATTGCTGTACTTTTTGGGTGAAATATTGTCTCGTTTTATCGTTTATGGTGTGACGTAGTTCCAGATATCACCTTGTCTCACACTTACAGTCGGACTCACAAACAATAAAGTCATTGCATCAGTATCATAAATATAAAATCTGCCAGTTTCAATTTGGGTTGAAGTTGAAAGAATTATACGATTAGGCCCTAGTGCTTTTGCGGGCTCTCCCCAATGTACAGACTCGTTCTTAAAAATGACTTTCTTCTGAAGCCATTTTGCATAGATTGCGTTTTTATCTAATGAAGCAACACTGCTTGCGCCATACAGGATTCCATAAATTCGATTGTTTGATGTTACAAATGATCCTGAGGTTATGTACTGGTCGTTCAGATTTTGGCTATAGAAAAGGGTTTGGGGGTTTGAAAACGATGTCAGACTTGTGCCAATACTGTAGCCGATTTGATTTGTATTCTGGTGTAGCAGCATCGCATAGTAGGGTTGGCCGCCGAAATCCAGTTTTTTAACATCTTGGGCAATAATTGGATAGTCCAGTACCCAGCCCTGATAAGTAAAATCCCGCTGATTGCTGCTGGTTGCATGGTGAACACGCAACGGCGTTGAGTTAAAGTCAGTAAAGTATAAATGAAAGGTGTCATTTTCATAGATTACTGCATTCGAGCCATTAACATCGGCATTGGGCCAGTCTGGGTATCCCGTTACGGTTATTAAGGCGCTGGTCATTCCTTTATCTGGATTCCAGGTAAACCCATCGGTTGAAACTGAGAGAGCAGTTTTGTTTTTGCGAAGGCTTTGAGTTCAACCAGGGGCTTATCCATCTTGTTCGTTGGCGCACTTAGGTAAAGCTGTACTACCTCCTTCCCGGCTGTTGATCCGGAGTTGGTCACTGTAACCGTGGCCGTAAGTTTATCTTTCATGGTGGTACTGCTTAATGTAAGGTTGCTATAGGTGAAGCCCGTATATGACAGGCCATATCCAAACTCATATGCCGGCTTCACACCAAACGTAGTGTAATAGCGATAGCCTACATAGACACCTTCTTCATAAATCACTTCTGATTCATAGGCTTGCTGGCCGAACGTACCTTGTACAGGTCTGTCCTTGAACTCCTTTCCAGGGAAATTTTTTGCAGTAGGATCATCCGTATATGAGGCGGGGAAAGTAGTAGCGAGTTTACCTGATGGATTAACTTTACCGCTGATTACATCGGCAATAGCGTTTCCTCCTTCAAGGCCAGGTTGCCAGGCCAGCAAAATTGCATCCACTTGGTCGCGCCATTGCGTTACATCAATCGGACCGGCAATGTTCAATACAACAATTACTTTTTTATTCTTTGCATGGAAAGCATCTGCAACGGATTTGATCATGGACTTCTCATATTCGGTCAGGTAATAATTTCCTTCCAACTTGCGGTCACTTCCTTCTCCGGCATTCCGGCCAATACTAATGATGGCGTGTTCAACGGTTCCAGCCAACCGGTTGATCAGATCGGAACTAAGTTTATATTCTTCAATAGGCGCAGGCGGGCTCATCAGTTCTTCAATCATGCTGCGTTTAGGTCGCTTGGCGCGTTCCGATTCCAGGTAATTTGTATAGGCCAGCTGAATTTCCGGCAGGTTAATAAATCCGGCACGGAATAATCCATCCGAAAGCGATACGGTGTACATCTTGTTTACATCACCGCTTCCAGTTCCTCCGGCAATCAGATCATAACCGTTGTTCCCGATTAGCGCCAGGGTTATTCCGGGTTTAATGGGAAGGGCGTTGTTGTTTTTCAACAATATCATACTTTCTACTGCCGCTT
This sequence comes from Cyclobacteriaceae bacterium, assembly GCA_025455225.1. Taxonomy (GTDB): domain Bacteria; phylum Bacteroidota; class Bacteroidia; order Cytophagales; family Cyclobacteriaceae; genus UBA2336. The sequence continues at coordinate 1,949 of JALOMY010000207.1, forward strand.
CACGTGAAAGTTGTGCGTGAGCTTTAAGATCAGGATTATCGGTATACGGATAACCCTTAAACGCAGGTGACAGCAGGATGATGTTCAGGATATCCGCCACATTCTGATTAATTACCTGTTCATCGAGCTGACCTTCCTTAACTGCCTTTAAGATGGCCTGTTTCTGGGGAGGAATACCCGGCATCAGCAAATTATTACCGGCCTTCATCATGCCTACTGCATCCCGGCCACCAAACCAATCTGTCATAACAAAACCTTTATAACCCCATTCTTTCCGTAAAATGGTATTTAGCAAATCGAAACTTTCGGCCGTATAACTTCCATTAACCAGGTTGTATGAACTCATCAAGGTCCATGGATTGGATTCACGAACCATGATCTCCCAGCCTTTTAAATAGATCTCACGGAATGCTCGCTCACTGGCGATGGTGTTCACATTGTTACGGTTAGTTTCCTGGTTGTTCGCAAAGAAGTGCTTGGCCGAAACACCAACACCGCTTTTTTGAATCCCGCTAACCATGGCAGCAGCGATATGACCAGTAACCACCGGATCTTCTGAATAATATTCAAAGTTACGTCCGCCTAACGGGTTACGATGAATGTTTAGGCCTGGAGCTAACAGGATATCAATGCCGTAGTCTTTGGCTTCAGAACCAAAAGTTTCACCTACCCGCTTCACCAGGGTTGTGTCCCAACTGGAGGCCAGCATGGTGCCGATAGGCCAAGCAGTTGCATAATAAACTCGTGATTTGCCGGAGTTGAAAGCGTGAATGCCTGCAGGTCCATCACAAACCACCAATGACGAAATTCCCAACCGGGGTATACCAACGATGGTACCGGCAGCACCTATTACCCGTTTCTGTGCTTCAGATGGTTCGGCAGGTCCACCAAACATGGGCATACCGGGCACATACATGCCCCCGCCCACCACAAGGTTTACTTTTTCCTCGAGGGTCATCGCGGCAATGACTTCCGGTATAGTATTCTTGCCCAGCTGAGGTAAAGCCTGGGCTTGTACACGTAGTCCCGACAGTATAATCTGGCCAGTCAGTACAAGAGCGAAAATTCGTGTTGACATCATATGGTTTAAATTAATCTTGTTTAATGTGTATAATTAACACAATGATAGGATTAAACCGGGAAATGAGACACTGATAAAAGTCAGCTGACAGAAAAAAAGAATTGTCCCATGTATCTAACAATCATTTAAAAAGCCCGATTTAGATGGGATAGCGAATTACTTTAATTGATCGGGGTGATTTAGGGTTTGATAACTCAAATAAACTTCTTTCAATCTCAACCCTGATGGCGATGCGGAGATTTATTCTTAATTATCCTAATTTATAGGTTACATAAATCTGATTGGGAAACACTGAAAAACTAAGCTTGTCTTTTGTTGATTTATGCAACACCGGAATCAGATATCCGATGACACTTCCCACCACTGCACCAGCAAGCACATCAGTTGGAAAATGAACGCCTGCTTCAAAACGGGCGATGGCCGTTGCTGTTGCCAACGACAATGAACCAACCCAGATGACTTTGCTCAAGGTGGTTTTACCATAAATGTCTGTAAAGGTTTTTGAAAGAAACACCGCGCTGGCAAATGCTGTTGAGCTATGTCCGGAAAAAAATGAGGTCTTTGCTTCGGGTGCTTCCTCTCCTTGAAAATCAAACCTTTCTTCTACAGTAAACGATGAGTTGTACAAATAAGGTCGGATACGCTTTGTTAAGGATTTGGTGATACCCGTTATTCCGGTATTGAGCATCAGTACTTCGGCATACATAAGACCTAATGCAACACCGTTGTTCCACGTCTTATTTTTAACAATGGGAATCATGTAAAGTAAAGGGGCAAACCGAAGCGTTTGTTCCGTTATGTCACTAAACTGTTGTGCTGACGTACTCCAATTATACGTAGCGCCCCTGTCGAAGGCATTGATGGTTTGCCGGTTCAGATCCTGAATTTCTTCAACATTTAAATTGAAATCCTTTTTACCGAGTAACTGACCGGTTATAAGAGTTGCTGCGCTTATGGGTGCAATAAGCCAATCTTTCTTAGTGATTTTATAGGGAAAACTGGATTGAGCCTTTGAAATGTTCAGGGATATAAAAAGAATTGAAAGGAGTATTAATCTCATTTATATACAAAGGAATGATAAAGATATAATTGTATCCGATTCAGGTTATCTCTTTTACTACCGGTCAGCTTATTTTTCTGTAATTGTAACTATAACGCGCTGGTATCGCGTAAGTGGAAGTTCACCATTATCGGTGGCTTCCAGGATGATGTGGATGGTTTGTCCGGGTTGGGCATCATCCGGAACAATCCATGTTATTTTGCGTGTTGCAGGGTTGATCAGATTGATTTCACCCGGATAAGTACCGGTTTTAAACTGCCACCATTTTAGTGTAACCTGATCACCATCAGGATCTGATGCAGTTCCCGTCAGTGAAACCTTTTGCCCCGGACGTGCGGTAATGTTAAGAGATCCTTTAATGCGCACCTCGGGTTCATGGTTGGCTTCTTTGTATTGATTGGTCACCGACCATTTGAGCCGTGCCGCAAAATCACGCTGGGCAGCCGGAAAGAAATTTGGAAATCCCTTATCCAGTTGTGACGGGTCAGGGAAGCTCATGCCCTCTCCTGGTACAACTTGCTTTCCACCCCATCCACCGTATGAACCGAGTTCATACGCACGTAATCCGTTGTTCAGCATATTCATGAACGTAGGATTATCACCTTCACCCAGCCAGGAACCTCTTTCTTGGACAGGCATCCACACAATGTATCCCATTTTCTTAAGTTCTTCATCGGTATGGCCGGCTATTCCGAAGTAGTCGAAGATATCTCCCTTCACCATTTGCTTACCGTCACCCCACACACGATAATAAGCACCGAACGGTCCGCGATTTGAAACATATTCTTTCATCCACGCGGAAGTCAGGTAAGGGGCATTCTCAGGTGTTGCCCTCAACTGGGCACCATAACTGTAATTGGGGCCTCCGCCCATCTGACGGTAATCAATTTTCGGCCAATTTATTTTAATATAGTTTTTCCAGGTGTCATCCTGGTCACCGGAAGGAAGTAGAATAACTTTGTTGTAAATCTTCGATTGAATGGCAGGCCATTCTTTTGTTTTTTCATACTGATCCTGGATGGACTTCAAAGCGCGAGCAATGGTACTTTGCCCGCCCCAGGCCGTGATGTAAAGTGGCTCCGGGTTTTCATCCAGCAACAGGGACTTTATAAAGTCCGATCCCTCCGTATCTTTCGAGTAATCCCCATCAAATTCGATGTTACCGAAGCGAATCTTAGATTTTAGTTCATCAGGTGTTGGGTAATCCGGATGATGTACTTTAAGGTTTGGATAAGCTTGTTCATAAATCCCCACGATATCGTGAATGAAGCGTTCATCTTCTGCCCAACGGTACGATTCACATGGGCAAAGGTTTAAACCGAAACGGGTGTACTCACGGCCGGGTACGGATAGTTTGGTTCCTTTGCCATCCCCTTTCCAGTGAAACTGGCTGCTGGCATAGATTAAACCTTCAATT
>JALOMY010000208.1 GCA_025455225.1 Cyclobacteriaceae bacterium
ATGACCTTCTTTCCTTATGAGGGATTGGCCAAAGGCCGCCACGGAAAGGGACAAATGACCGTAACATCATTTTCTGTACCCGCAACAAGCCTTGATTATTGGCTGAAACGACTCAAGAAATTCAATATTAAACACACAGAACCTCAGCAGCGGTTCGATCATGAGGTATTTGTATACTTTGAAGATGAACATGGCTTGGGTTTGGAGTTGGTCTTTAATAATGAAGACCAACGGCCCGGTTTTTCGTACGGGCAAATTCCTCTTGAATTTGCTGTAAAAGGATTTTACGGAGCTGTACTTTCAGAAGAAAGCTATGAACGCACGGCAGCGCTGCTCCTGGAAGCCATGGATCATAAACTTATGGTTGAAAAAGGCAATCGCATCCGGTATTCGGCCAGCGGCAAACCGGGTGATTTCATTGATATTCTGTGGGCGCCTGACGCCACACGCGGATTGGGAGGCAGCGGCACCATTCACCATCTTGCTTTTGCTACACCTGATGACCAATCACAACTGGAAGCACGTGAAAAGTTGTTATCCAAAGGATTCCAGGTTACACCTGTTATTGATCGTCAGTATTTTCACAGCGTTTATTTTCGTGAGCCTGGTGGAATTTTGTTTGAAGTGGCCACTAATCCTCCGGGATTTTCAGTTGATGAACCGGTTTCCAAACTGGGTGAAGAATTGAGACTGCCCGACTGGTATGAAAAAATCAGGGACAAAATCGAAGCCGGATTAACGCCTATTACCTTACAGGTTCAAAATTTCATGGATTGATTATGCACATTAAAAATCTGGTTGAGGCTGGAAAACCGATACAGGATGCATCCAGGGCCATCGTAATGCTTCATGGTCGCGGAGTATCTGCCGATGATATTCTGTCTTTGAAAATGCATTTGCCCTTGCACGATTATCACATCGTTGCTCCCCAGGCTATGCATTATACCTGGTATCCGTATAGTTTCATGGCACCCATCGAACAGAATGAACCTTGGTTAAGCAGTGCACTTGAACTGCTTAGTAACACCGTCCATCAGATTAATGAAGGCGGGATTCCAAATAATAAAATTGTAATCCTGGGTTTTTCACAAGGTGCTTGTCTTACGCTGGAGTTCTCCACTCGCATGGCCCAGCGTTGGGGAGGTGTGATTGCATTCACCGGTGGATTAATCGGTGATAAAATTTACACGGAGCACTATTCAGGAAATTTTCAGAAAACCCCTGTCTTTATAAGCAACAGTAATAATGATCCGCATGTGCCGTTAAAGCGAAGTGAAGACACAAAAAGCCTGATGAAAAAATTAGGCGCAGAAGTTACGCTTGAAGTATACCCAAACCGCCCACATACCATTTTGAAAGAAGAGCTTCTCTCGGCATCGAAGGTTCTTAATTCCCTCTAAAGACACGGTATCAATTTTTTACCTGATGGGTTAAGAGTCACCCGTATTTCCGGTAGGCCGGGTATCTTTCGGAAGCCAACAACCCTCAAATTTAAACGATAACTTTCCGTGGTAGTCTGCACAATAAATGGCAACCCGGTCTAAACTTGCATTAACTTCATTCTGATCAAGGCCGGCCGCTTCTCTTCTGAACATCACGTAAGTCCAGTTGTCTTTCTTGCTGATCCAGGAACCGAACAGGTTATGATTGATTTCCGCGATGCTTTGCAAAAAACTTTCACTGTTTTTATCCGGTATAGTTAACAGCGGACTCATTATCTGAAAATACCAGCGATTTGGATTATCACTTAAGGTAAAGACATCAATCCAAACGGTTGAGCCCCGATATACCAATGACCATTGACCCGGATTGGCGCCCCGGCATGCAGCAGGATCGACCTTGAGATCCCGAATGCTGTTCTCTACGAGAACTGAAGTTTGAGCTAAGTCCATTTATAAATTTGGATAGTCTTTCGCTGATTTCAAACTGATTTAGAATATTTTAGCTCAAGCTTAAGGTTTATACTGCCGGCCGTGAATTTATGGGTAAGCCCAAACCAACCATTCCATTTGAATTTGTTCTTGAAAATCTCAACCGGTTGGATTTCACGGTTAAAGCCTTTTTCGGATGTCATTCCATTTATGTGGGTGAGAAATTGTATCTAACCCTTAGGAAGAAGAAAGACCACAAACGGGATAATGGGGTATGGATTGCTACCTCACATGAACATCATGAAAGCCTGCAAAGGGAGTTCCCCAACATGCGTTCAATCGAGCTTTTCGGAAATCCACCCAGCAGCTGGCAAAATTTACCCGCTGACGCTGATGACTTTGAAGAATCTGTAAATCATCTCTGTGAATTAATAATGAAAAAAGATTCACGAATCGGTAGAATCCCTAAGAAGAAAAAGAAGAAGTGATTTCCGCTTTTTCAGAACATCACTTTTTTAATTTCATATAAGTCCGATACACAAATGGTGTTCAGTCCTCTTTCTTATTGGATTGGTTAATCCGGAATTGTTCTATTTTTATAATTTACGCCTGCTATGACTGCCGAAAAACAACGATTAATTGAAGATCGTGATCAAATCAAAAACTGGCGATTGTGGGGTCCCTATTTAAGCGAAAGGCAATGGGGCACCGTGCGTGAGGATTACAGTCCTAATGGTGATGCATGGAACTATCTTTCCTTTGACATGGCTCGCAGCAAAGCTTACCGTTGGGGCGAAGATGGCATTGCTGGGATTTCGGATGATCAGCAATTGCTTTGCTTTGCACTTGCATTTTGGAATAAACAAGATCCTGTTCTAAAAGAGCGTTTCTTCGGCCTTACAAACCCGCAGGGAAATCATGGTGAAGATGTAAAAGAACTTTATTATTACCTGGATTCAACGCCAACACATTCATTTATGCGGATGCTATACAAGTACCCGCAAATCGAATTCCCTTATTCCAGGTTATTACATGAAAATCAAAAACGGACTAAACACGAACGTGAATTTGAACTGACTGATACCGGAGTATTTTCAGACAACCGTTATTTTGATATTGAAGTATCGTATGCGAAAGCCGATGCAAACGATTTGCTGATACAGATTGCGGTTATTAACCGAGGGCCTGATGCGGCAGCTCTTGATATACTGCCAACGATCTGGTTTAGAAATACCTGGTCGTGGGGGCACGATACCTATAAACCAGAAATTTACCTGGATGAGAAATCCGTAATGGAAGTAAATCATCATCAGCTTGGCAAATATTATCTCTACTGCGATACACCAAGCGTTGCGTTATTCTGCGAAAATGAAACCAACACCATACGGCTTTACCATCACGATCAACCCGGTACATTTAAAGATGGAATTAATGATTATGTTGTATATAACCAACCAAACTCAGTTAACCATAATCATAAAGGGACAAAGGCAGCATTCCGTATCGACCGGAAAATAAACAGCCAGGAGCAACTTGTTATTCGTTTACGGTTATCACCCGGGTTTCTTGCACAACCTTTCAACGATTTTTCGAGTATCTATGAGCAAAGACAATTAGAAGCCAATGAGTTCTATGCTGAATTGCAAAAACGAATCGCTGATGAAGATGACCGGATGATTCAACGCCAGGCTCTAGGCGGAATGCTCTGGAGCAAGCAATTCTATTACTACGATCTGGATGTCTGGATGCGAGGTGATCCGGGACAGCCGCCTCCACCACCCAGCCGCAAACATGGAAGAAACCGGGAATGGTTCTTTCATCACAGTGCCGATATCATCTCCATGCCCGACAAGTGGGAATATCCCTGGTATGCAGCCTGGGATCTCGCGTTTCATACTATACCAATCGCGTTAATTGATCCTGAGTTTGCCAAGCATCAACTGTTGCTGCTCACGAAAGAATGGTATATGCATCCAAATGGTCAATTACCGGCATATGAATGGGCATTCAGTGATGTAAACCCTCCAGTGCATGCATGGGCTACCTGGCGCGTTTATAAAATCGATCGTAAACTGCAAGACGGTAAGGCCGACAGGAAATTTCTGGAAGAAGTGTTTCACAAACTATTACTCAACTTCACGTGGTGGGTAAATAAGAAAGACGCTAACGGAAATAACATTTTTCAGGGTGGTTTCCTGGGTATGGATAACATCGGAGTTTTCGATCGGAGCAATACCCAATTGCCCACCGGAGGACATATTGAACAATCGGACGGTACGAGCTGGATGGCCATGTTCACCCTGAATATGCTTCGCATTTCACTGGAACTGGCCAGGGAAAATCCAACCTACCAAAGCCTGGCAACCAAATTCTTTGAACATTTTCTATACATCGCAGGTGCAATCTCCAATATCAATAATGAAAGCATCAGCCTTTGGGATGAAGAAGATGAATTCTTTTATGATGTATTACACCTGCCAAACAATGAACGTATTCAAATGAAGGTTCGGTCAATGGTGGGCCTCATCCCGTTGTTTGCAGTTGAAGTATTGGATGAAGAAATTTTTCAGTCCATGCCGGAATTCACAGCCCGCCTGGAATGGTTTCTTCAAAATCGCCCGGATCTGGCCAACCTGATTTCGCGTTGGGGCGAGCGTGGTAAAAACCAGCGGCACCTGCTTTCGTTGCTACGGGGGCACCGAATGAAATGCCTTCTCAGACGCATGCTGGATGAGAAAGAATTTTTGTCCGCGTTTGGTGTCCGGGCACTTTCCCGTATACATGCTTCGAATCCCTACATACTGCAAATAAACGGAACAAGTTTCACTGTTCAGTATCAGCCGGGAGAAAGCGATTCGTATCTGTTTGGTGGAAACAGCAATTGGCGCGGACCAATCTGGTTTCCGGTAAACTTCCTCATAATTGAATCGCTGCAACGGTTCCATCACTATTACGGAGACGATTTCAAGGTTGAACACCCGACTGGCTCAGGTAATATGTTAACGTTGCGGCAGATTGCCGAAGATCTTTCATCACGGTTAATCAACTTGTTTCGCAAAAATGATCTTGGCAGCAGGCCTGCTTTCGGGGATGATGATTTACTTCAGACAAATCCTGATTTTCGTGATCATTTACTTTTTCACGAATATTTTGATGGAGATACCGGGCGTGGTTTGGGTGCGAGCCATCAAACCGGTTGGACCGGCCTGGTTGCTAAGCTGATACAGCCGGCACAGCCACGTAAATCACATCCTTTATAAAACTGGCAACTATTCTTTTTGATTAATACCCTTTTTGAATGCTTTGCCCTGGCCGGATCATGATTTGTGTGCCAGCACTTACGATTGTCAAAATTCATTTTAAACTTAATGCGTGTTATTGTTTCAAATACAAAATATTGGAACTACCCAAATGTGAATTTCTGCCTATCTTCAATTTATGGATTCAGAATTTCTGGTAAGGGCAATAAACAGTAGTCCGGGCATTATTATGTTTTCGCTCGACACTAACTACTGTTATACGTCTTTTTCAAAATCGCACGAGGATGCAATGAAGCTTTTCCTGGGTGTTGATATACATATCGGTCAGAATATGCTTTCCATTCTTACGGCAATCTCGACCGGGCTTTGCGTGGCGAAAAATTCAACCTCATTGAAAAATGGGTTAATGAAAAATCAGAAACAGTTTATTGGGAAGTACGGTTTAATGCCATTCAGGAACAGGATGGTTCTATTCAAGGTGTCGTCATTTTTATGCTGGATGTTACCCAGCAGATCAGTATCAAAAACCTCCTGGAAGAAACCCAAACGCGGCTCAAACTGGCATTAAAAGGAAGTAAAACAGGTGTATGGGAATGGGATATTAAAACGAATGCCGTGTTCTGGTCTGATGAAGTATTTGAA
>JALOMY010000209.1 GCA_025455225.1 Cyclobacteriaceae bacterium
AAAGCAATAATCAGTAATGCAAACAAGATGATTCGTAAAACCAGTTTGATAAAGATATTGCTGAACGATGTATTCAGGGTTCGGGCAATTTGAACTACCCGGTACAGGTAAAGCCCGTAGAACACTGCAAATAATGCAATGAGAATAATTTCCGTTGTACCGAACGCTCTGTACCAGCTCACGGTTGCAAGTAACAAGGAAGCAAGCATTGGTGCAAGGACCTTCGGTTAAGTTCGATAATTTGCTGTATCAGTATGTACTGGAATCGATGGTTGGACAGTTAACCTTTCTATAAATTCATTCGCTTAAGTTCTTCCACGGCATAATTCGCAGCACGGGCCGTAAGGGCCATGAATGTTAGCGATGGATTTTGATTCCCGACCGAAGTCATGCAGGCACCATCCGTTACAAAGACATTTTTGCAAGCGTGCAACTGGTTCCACTTATTGAGCAGGGATGTCTTAGGATCTTTGCCCATTCGCACACCGCCCATCTCGTGAATGTCCAGGCCAGGATTCCATCCTGTGTCTATTTGCTGGATATTCTTGCAGCCGGCTTTTTCCAACATCTCCGCACCCTGATTCAGGAAATCCCTGAAAACTTTTTCGTCATTATCATCATAGCCTACCGAGGTAATAAGTTGCGGAATACCCCATGGATCGGTTTGATCTGTACTTAATCGTACATGGTTTTCAAACTTGGGTATCGTTTCGCCTTGCATCATCATGCTTACTTCCCATGGACCTGGTGTTGACAGTTCTTTCTTAATGTCATCGCCTATTTTATCTGTTCCGCGCCACCATCCTTGCCGATAAGCTCCAAAAGCCGACATATAGCCTCTCAGGAAGTCGGTCTCCTGTTTAAACACATTCCGGAAGGAGGGCATAAAGGCCTGGGTAGGCCTGCGCCCGTAGTAGTATGAATCTTCATATCCTTCAAACGAAGCTGTGATATTGCCGCGGTAATTATGAAAGGCAATAAAACGTCCTAATAAACCATTGTCATTACCTAAGCCATTCGGAAACCGTGATGATCTGGAGTTTAACAAGATCAGATTGGTGTTAAGGCAGGCAGCATTAACGAAAATAATTTTGGCATAATAATCGGTCGTCTCTTTGGTAAGTGCATCCACCACACGAACACCGGAGGCTTTACCCGAAGTTTCATCATAAAGAATAGAATGAACAACCGCGTTTGGTTGTAACGTCATGTTGCCAGTACGCTTAGCCCAGGGTAGGGTAGAGGATACCGAACTGAAATAACCACCAAACGGACAGCCCCGTTCGCATAACGTACGGGCCTGGCATTGGCCACGTCCCTGCTTCAAATGGATTTCCTGGGGTTGTGTAAGATGGGCACACCGGCCTATGATAACGTGCCTTCCCGGATATTGGGAATGAATCTTTTCCTGGATGTGTTGCTCCACGCAATTCAACTCCCAAGGAGGCAGAACCTCGCTATCGGGTAAATGTTCAAGCCCATCACGATTGCCGCTGATGCCCACAAATTTTTCAACATGTGAATACCAGGGCGCCAGGTCATCATAACTGATAGGCCATGGTACTGCAAAACCATCGCGGGCAGGAGCTTCAAATTCATATTTACTCCAACGCTGGGTTTGTCGCGCCCATAACAATGACTTACCACCGACCTGGTAGCCGCGAATCCAGTCAAACGGTTTTTCCTGGATGTAGGGATGTTCGTTGTCTTTTACGAAAAAGTGATCGGTAGTATCGTTGAAGGCATAGCATTTGGATACAATCGGATTCTCTTTTACAACATCAGCCGGCAACTGCGTTCTCAGCGGAAAATCCCAGGGATCCATGGTTGTGGTGGGATAGTCTTTGAGATGCTCAACCGAACGACCGCGCTCTAACACCAGGGTTTTAAGACCCTGATCGCACAACTCTTTGGCGGCCCAACCACCACTCATGCCTGAACCAATAACGATCGCATCGAATGTGCGTTCAGCTTTTGTGTCTTCGATTATATTCATAACTAAAGGTAATTCTAAAGTGAAGGATGTACATATTCAATAAAGGCCATTAATTAACCACGAAGTACGATCAGGTGCAAATAAATTGAAATCTAGTTTGATTATACTCTGCCGTCTTTTACAGGAGTGGTTAAACCAGTAATTTATTCCGGGTGACGATATCACTCCCTGTGTGTAAATATGCACGTCTAATTGATACCTTTGAGTTTTATTAGAACTGATAATTATGTTTGAATTATTTCCGGATGGCCCGGTTTATGAATACCCCCAGGTAATTAATGTTGCCTATTCGTTTCTTTGGGCATTTGTATTGGCTTCTATCATTGCCATAACCCACAGGCTGACGTTTACCGGCAATCATTATCCCAAAAACTTTTTTCAGTCCCTCGTATTAGGTGCCATTGTGACAACGCTCGTGATGATGGCCATTGGCGACAGTCTTGCACGCGGGTTAGGCGTATTTGGTGCCATGGCGATCATACGGTTTCGTACCCGAATCGATGATCCTCGCGATGTATTGTTTTTGTTTGCTGCCTTAAGCACCGGTCTAGCCATAGGTGTTTTCGGTTTTACCATATCTTTTGTAGGAACCCTGTTGTTTTGTGCTGTTGCTTTCATACTTCACTATTCACCATTCCGAAGCTTTACACTCCAGCAACGATTGTATTTTTCTTTGACCAGCAGAAAGGATCTTGATCTCGCGCTTGCAGTTATGCGTAAGTATTGCCGTGATTTCCGGCAGGAGAGCATGCTCATCAATAAAGAAAAGCTCATTCGCTACCAGTTTGGTGTATCGTTACGATCGGAAGAGGAGAGGGAAAATTTTATCGATGAATTGAGCAAGGTGCCAGATATTCAACAAATACGGCTTTCTATTAACGAATTAATAACTCCATGAGCATGCGATTGAATGCCTTTTACCTGCTTATCGTGATTCTGTTTGTCGCCATGCTGCTGATCAGTTTCCAGTATTTCAGGGGTTCCGCACATTCTTCGGTGGGTATAACCTTTGCTCGCCAGAATCGCATAAGTGTCGAACGACCGGCCACTGTTAAAGCCATACATGTTGTGCCCGGTCAACAGGTACAGGCCGGTGATTTGCTGATCGAACTGGTGAGTTCAGAACTGGAAATCAATATCGATAAGCTTGAGAACCGCATCAGCGACCATAAAGCTGAGAAATCCGAAAAAATCAAGATCACTCAATCGGAAGTTGCCTACATCCAGGCTCAGCTTGATCTTGAGTTAGAAGAAATCCAGGCCGAAATTGATGAACTTGAAAATGAGTTGATGCTGAATCGTAAACTGACCAAGGAATTTGCAGGTAATCAAAAGTCACCCGATGAATCCAATCCGTTGGTCGGTAAAATCAATTCGTTGATACGACAGCTTTCCATGAAGACAGAAGCGAGAACAATCCGTATAAAGGATGTTCAACAGCGTCATGTGTTGGATATGCAGCTGCTCGATAATCAGATCAGTTTGCTTGAGCGGGAGTTGGAACAACTGATTCGGGAAAAGCAAAACCTGGTAAAGCATGCGGTTACGAATGGCGTGGTTGAAAATGTAAATGTCAAAACGAATGAACAGGTCGAGGCGTACGCTCCATTACTTACCATTAACCCGGTAAATCCTACTACCGTAGTTGGTTACATGGTAGGTAAAAAAGATATGTTACCGATAGGAAGTTCGGTAACCATCAAATCCGTTGATTATGTGCGAGCGATAATCTCAGGAAAGGTGATTGGTTATGGTTCAGTGGTAGCGTTACCGGATATTCTTCAAAAGTCGATGGCCGTAAAAGCATTTGGCCGCGAGATTTTTATTGAGATTCCCGGAGAGAATGATTTTGCCGTAGGTGAGAAGGTTTTAATACGGTAACCATGCGATATCTCTTTGCGGGTTTAGCGGTTCTTTATAGTTTGTCAATTCATGCACAGGTTAGCATGGCAGAATTTCTGCGGTCTGCTTCAACGGATGTGCAGGTAACTTCATTTAGTGAGCAGCTCCGTTATTTGAGCAGCAAACCTTACCGGCTATCGCCACTTCGGGAAACTGAATTCCGCATGCGAAACTACGAGCTGGAACCCGGTCAGATGCGATATGCATTGCGTTTTTCTGCTGCCAATCCCTGGGAGATGAAATATAACAATCAATTCTTTCGTGATTATTCAGCTTCCCTGAAACTGGAGCAGGATCTCGTTTTTAAAGAGGCATTGACTGAACGGTATTCGACTATAATATATTACCTGTATTGGTATGAGAATAAAATACTGACAGAAGAGCACCTTCGGTTGTTGGATAACCAGATTACTTTGTTGGAGAAACAATCGGGGAGTTCATCGTTTGATGCAGATGAATACGTCAAAGTAAAAATTGCCCGTGTTGATAAAGGCATTGATCTGGAAGAAATTGAAATGACACTGTCAGGTTTTCGAAATCAGATCAACCAACTGTATCCTGTTGCGGCTCAGAAGCAGGTTTCCTGGGGCCTGGAAAATTTGATAACGATAGAGCAGATTCAAGCAATCCTGGATACCCTGTCAGGCGTTGAGTCTGCTTCAACGCTGGTTGAATACCGGAAACAAAAGATTAATATCGCCAACACAGAATACAAACTGGAAAAGTCCAACATCAATCCCGGGTTCATTCAAACCGAATACGATCAACGTAGAGTAGAAAACGACCGTAATCCGATTAACATTACCATGGGGTTAACCATTCCCATCACCAATCCTAATAAGGGTGATATGACTAAACGAAGACTCGATGCTATTGAGGCTGAATATGATTTAAACGAGGTAAAAACAGAATTTCAAACTCAAGCGGGGAATTCGTATCAACAGCTTAAAGAGTCAATTAACCGTTATGGGAAATTAAAACAACAAGTTGAAGCTCTCCAAAACGATGTGCTGGCAGAAAACCTGAGCATCCTTAAAGGAAATAATCCGCTTTATCTCATTCAATTTGAAGTGAGCCGTGTAAGACTTAATCTGTTAATGACTAAGCAGAAGAGAACCGTTTACCTTGCCTACCTGGATTATTTGGTCCACAGTGATCGCCTGGCACAGAAACCTTTGTTGAATTTTCTTTCGGGAAACCTGGAACCTATTGAATAATGATTTGATTCTGTTTAATAATCGACCTATTTGCAAATAAGTTGGTTATCGGATGATTGAAATAAAATGAACCTTCATATTTCGCATGTTTTATGGCAACTCCTATATTTGCATTCTTTTTACAGAAATTCATTCCCGGAGAGGTGGGTGAGTGGCTGAAACCAGCAGTTTGCTAAACTGTCGTACATGTCAAAGTGTACCGGGGGTTCGAATCCCCCCCTCTCCGCAAAGCCCTGCTTCAAAGCAGGGTTTTTAATTAAGGTCCGATAGCTCAACTGGATAGAGCAGCTGCCTTCTAAGCAGCAGGTTCGGGGTTCGAGTCCCTGTCGGATCACTTGGAGCAATGAATATTAAGTATAGGTGTAGCGCAGTCCGGTTAGCGCACCTGGTTTGGGACCAGGGGGTCGCAGGTTCGAATCCTGCTACCCCGACAACAAAAGTCTTGGCCTTAAGGTCAGGACTTTTTTATTTTCAATGATAAATAATACTTGTTTCTTTGCCTACCTTCATAATGATTAACCCGATTTTATAATTCTATGTTTTTTACTGTTCTGTTATTGTTGGCCGGCTTTGCCATTCTGATTAAAGGCGCTGACTTCCTGGTAAACGGGGCCTCGTCAGCTGCCAAAAAATATGGCATATCCAATCTTGCCATAGGTCTTACCGTAGTAGCATTCGGTACTTCAACGCCTGAATTTATTGTGAGCTTACTAGCAGCTCTTAACGGACAAAATGATGCCTCTTTCGGTAATATAGTGGGAAGTAACAATTTTAATTTACTTTTTATCCTGGGTATTGCCGGTATTATTTATCCGCTGGTAGTTCAACGCAATACGGTGAAATATGAAATTCCCATTTCGTTGCTGGCTGCCGGAATTCTTTTTTTTCTCGTCAATGATGACCTGGTTGGAACGGGCGATACAAACATGTTAAGCCGATTAGATAGTTTGATTCTCCTGACCTTTTTTATTGGTTTCATGTTCTACATTTACCGAACCATGGCAAGTTCTGGTGAAGCGGAGAATGAGAATTCAATCAAGATCTACAGTATGCCGGTTTCAATAGGGTTAATCGTTCTTGGATTAGCTATGCTGGTTGGCGGAGGAAAGCTGGTGGTTGATAATGCACTTGAGATTGCCCACTATTATCAATTAAGTGAGAAGTTAATCGGATTGACCATTTTGGCT
>JALOMY010000210.1 GCA_025455225.1 Cyclobacteriaceae bacterium
GTTAACTGGACACCTTATGGATATGCCGGTCTTGC
The DNA here is from genome assembly GCA_025455225.1 of Cyclobacteriaceae bacterium. Taxonomy (GTDB): domain Bacteria; phylum Bacteroidota; class Bacteroidia; order Cytophagales; family Cyclobacteriaceae; genus UBA2336. The sequence continues at coordinate 36 of JALOMY010000210.1, forward strand.
AGTTTTTCATCATAATCCGCAAGCCCAGGTTCCGGAAACCGATTTACTGGGTCAGGCTTTCAGCGATGCAGGAGAGTGGGTTGACTTGCAGCCTTTAGAAACAGAAGGCAAATCATACAATTTGTACCAGTTTGCTATACCATTTGGAATTGGTGTGCGTTTTAGACTTGCCGATCTTATGGATATCTCAGCTGAATTTGGATTTCGTTACACATTTACCGATTACCTGGATGACGTAAGCGGTAACTACATTGACCTGAATACGTTCGGAAGTGACGAGAAAGCCAAGGCATTGTCTTACCGATCGAATGAAATAGCATTAGGTGAAAGCACGGCAATCGTAGATGAAATTATTGCAAACCGATATACAGGATATACCGGTTTTACAACCGTTCAGGGTTACGGACATGTAAATAACAATGGCACTCCCAACTTACGCGGCAAATCTGATGATCGCGACATATTAATGCTCACCACAATCCGGCTGAATTATATCCTTGCCAAGAATTACAATCGAGCCAAGTTCAGATGAGAATTAGAACCTTACTTGCGGGTATTGTATTTACATTGTTTTATACTTCAACTTTTGCGCAACGCTCAGAGGTTGGTTTTGGCCTGGGGACTTTTAATTATACCGGTGATTTAACCCGAACGTACCGACTCGCGAATTCAAGTCCGGCTGGAACAATATTCTATCGTAATAATGTAAGCAACGTAGTCAGCGTACGCGCAACCATAACAGCCGGGCAATTAAAGGGTGAGGAAACACCGATTGATGCTTTTGCGGCAGAACGAGGTGCTTCTTTCAATACTTTTCTGTTTGAAACGAGCCTTGGTTTTGAATATCATTTTCTGAACTGGAGAGATGACAAACGACCTATGCGTTACACACCTTATCTCTTTGCCGGTTTTGGTTTGTTTGGCATTTCCGGATATGAAAATAAACCGGAGGAATACAGTAATGTGCAGGTTGCTCTTCCCTTTGGAGGTGGCTTCAAATACATAATGAACCCCAAACTCTACTTGTCATTCGAGCTGGGCATTCGTAAAACCTTCTTCGATTACCTGGACAACATATCTGAAGGCGACCAAACGGTTAAAAATTTTCAGTACGGTAATCCAAATGATTTTGACAACTACTTTTTTGTAGGCATTACCCTTACACGTACCTTCTATGACATTCCCTGCCCCACAAACCCCTATAAGTAAAGGGTGTGGTGGTTTAGTGAAAGTTATTTAAAATCAGCTATTTTTGGCCCCTTGTGTCTTCTTTCAAAGACTATATTGACCTGAATAACCTGCCTCGGCACATTGCTGTAATTATGGACGGCAATGGAAGATGGGCTAAAAAGAAAGGCGCCATGCGCATTTTTGGTCATCGCAATGCTGTTCAGGCGGTTCGGGATTCAATTGAGGGGTGCGGTGAGTTAGGGGTAAAATTTCTTACGCTTTATGCATTTTCCACAGAAAACTGGTCAAGACCTAAGGAGGAGATTGAAGGGCTGATGGAATTATTGGTAAATACCTTAAAGCAGGAAATTAAATCGTTGATGGAGAATAACGTAAAACTAATTACCATCGGTGATACATCTCATCTTCCGGCAGATTGCCAGCAAAATCTTGCCTGGGCCATTGACAAAACCCGGCATAATACAGGCCTAACAGTTATTCTGGCATTAAGCTACAGCGGCCGATGGGAAATTGTTCAGGCGGTGAAACAGATCGCAGAAGAAATTAAGAATGGTAAAACGAAGCCATCAGAAGTGACTGAAAAAATGATTGAACATCACCTGCAAACATCTGGTATACCTGACCCTGAGTTGCTCATAAGAACCAGTGGTGAAATGCGGGTCAGTAATTTTTTACTCTGGCAGATTGCCTATACAGAACTTTATATAACACCCACTCTCTGGCCGGATTTTCGAAAAGAGAACTTATACGAAGCCATATGGTCTTACCAAAAACGTGAAAGAAGGTTTGGGAAAACAAGTGAACAACTGAATACGGTAAGTTGAATGAGACATTGTATACTGCTTTTTATTCTCCTGGCTATTGGGTTCGATGGCATTGCTCAGTTCAGAAGAAGCCGCGAACGTACCAGTAACGTTACCGATGCCAATTTAAACTATACTAATCCTGCAGAATATTTAATTGCCGGAATCGAAGTAACCGGGTTGAATATCCTGGATAAAAATGCGATGATCTCCCTTACCGGCCTTCGGGTGGGAGATAAGATAAAAATTCCAGGTGATGCAATTTCCAATGCCATTCGCAGGCTGTGGAATCATGGGCTGGTTGGTGATGTAACCATTCGGGTTCAAAAAATCGAAGGAGAAAATGTCTGGCTTCAGATTATGCTCGCTGAACGCCCAAGGCTTACCAATTTTTATTTTACAGGAATTAATAAATCGCAGGAGTCGTCTCTGAAAGAAGAATTAAACCTGATCCGCGGCAAAATAGTTAACGATGCCATGCTGCGTAATACTGAAATTGCAGTTAAAAAGTATTTTGTAAAGAAAGGATTTCTCAATACAGAAGTTAAAATCGTACAGGAACGAGATACACTTCAAACTGACGGTATACGTTTGAAAATTGCGGTTAACCCTAAGTCCAAAGTAAGAATCAACAAAATAGACATTGAAGGGAATGTAAGTGTATCCGATGACCGGATTAAAAGCCGGATGAAAAAAACAAAAGAGTATCCTCGGGTAATACTTCACCGTACCCTATTAACCAACCTCCTGGGATTCAAATCGGGCCGCACCAGGGAATTTTTCAAATCTTCCTATAACGTAACCTGGCCTGAAGTAAAATCCTTCCTTAATGAAAACATTAAGCTGAATGTCTTCCAGGGATCTAAATTCATCCAGTCCGAATTTGATGAAGACAAAAAGAAAATCATAGAGTTCTACAATTCACGTGGCTACCGTGATGCCGATGTCCTTCAGGATACGATCTATAATTTTAACAACAAGTCAATCAACATTACGCTTAACGTTGAAGAAGGTCCCAAATATTACTTCCGCAATATCATCTGGACCGGAAATTTTATTCATTCCGACAAGACGTTAAACGCCATTCTGGGAATTAAAAAAGGTGATGTCTATAACCGGGAAATGATTGAAAGAAAGAAAACTTTTAACCCAAAAGGGCCTGATATCAGTGGATTGTATATGGATGATGGATACCTGTTCTTCCAAATCGATGATGTTGAGGTGGCAGTGGCTGGAGACTCTATCGATGTTGAAATGCGTATTCGCGAAGGAGACCAGGCAACCATTAATGAAGTTACCATCTCCGGTAACGACCGGACCAGCGATCACGTAATCCGCAGGGAACTTTCAACTTTGCCAGGTCAGAAGTTCAGAAGATCAGACATAATACGTACGCAGCAGAAACTGGGTCAATTAGGCTATTTCAATCCTCAAACAATTGCACCGAATCTGCAGCCAAACCCTGCGAATGCAACGGTAGATGTAGATTGGAAAGTGGAGGAGCAATCTAATGACCAGATTGAACTTTCAGGCGGTTGGGGAGGCGCCTTTGGATTTGTGGGAACGCTCGGCTTAACCTTCAATAACTTTTCTCTGCGTAACATTCCGCATCCTAAAAAATGGCGTCCGCTTCCGGTTGGAGATGGCCAACGGCTATCCTTACGCATGCAGGCCAACGGAAGAAACTTCCAAAACTACAGCATTTCGTTTACTGAGCCTTGGCTGGGAGGGCGTAAACCGCAATCCCTTACTGTAAGCGCCAACAAATCCATTTCCAGATTTGCAGGGCAAGGCGCCACCAACTTCTATGATCTTAACTCCACATTAAAAGTTGATAACATCTCAATAGGTGTAGGGAAAGTGTTAGAGTGGCCCGATAATTATTTCACTCTTACCAATGCATTATCATACTCGGTCTATACGCTCGTTAATGCGCCCAATTATATTCCGGGATGTCCGGATTGTATAAGCAACAGCCTTACCTTAAATACAACACTTGCACGCAGAAGCGTGGATAATCCCATGTATCCTTCACAGGGCTCCGACATTTCTTTGAGTGCAACTTTTACTCCTCCGTATTCCCGATGGAGCAGCCTTGATTATGAAACTGCAACACCTCAGGAATTAAATAAATGGGTTGAGTATTACAAAGTAATGTTCGATTCGAAGTTTTATGTTTCCCTTGACCGGAAGAACAAGCTGGTATTGGAAGCAAAAGCTCACTTTGGCTTTATCGGTCGCTACAGCTCGAATTTAGATTATACACCTTTTGAAAGGTTCTTTATGGGTGGTGCGGGTTTAGCAGGTGGATTTGGAGCTTTTGTACTCGGTCAGGATATTATTGCCTTGCGTGGTTACGAAGACAACCAAATTACACCTCCTTACAGTGCCCTGGAGGGATCCATCCGCGGTGGAATTGTTTACGATAAATTCGGTTTAGAATTACGATACCCTGTAACAACGGGCAGCACTGCTACCATTTATGGACTAATCTTTGCTGAAGCAGGAAACAACTGGAACAATTACCAGGATTTTAATCCGTTTAGTATGTATAAAACTGCAGGATTTGGCGCCCGTATTTTCATGCCTGCGTTCGGCTTAATTGGCTTGAACTGGGGATATGGATTCGATTCATTCCCGCTCGGCAGCAACAATCCGGTTAGTGGAGCCAAGTTCCAGTTCACTATTGGTCAGCAAATCCGTTAAAAAATGAGGTTTTACCTTATTACAATATTTTTTCTCATTTTCGGCCTGAATTTTGTCCAGGCACAGAGGTTCGGTTATATCGATACGGATTTCATTCTGAATAAAATGCCGGAATACAAAAAGGCCCAGGATGAAATCAACCGGTTATCCGAACTGTGGGAAAAGGAAGTGCAGGAGATGGCCAAACAAATTGAAGGTATGTACAGCGCCCTGCAAGCCGAGCAGGTACTGCTCACCGAAGAAATGAAGAAAGAACGCACGGAACAAATCCGTAAGAAGGAGTCTGAAATGAAAGAGTATCAGAAAAAAGTTTTCGGATTCGGAGGTTTGTTCTTTCTTAAAAAGCAGGAGTTGATAAAACCCATTCAGGATAAAGTCTGGGATGCAGTCGATAAAGTAGCCAAACAAAATAACCTGGCTATTGTGTTTGATAAATCGGGCGAGCTGGTAATGATATACACCGATCCCCGGTACGACTATACCGATTTTGTTTTGGATGAATTGGGTCTGGGTGACCCGAACGATAAGATTAAAAATTAATAACCTGAATAAATATAATCGTGATGAAAAAAATAGTTTTACTGGTTGTGTTTGCCTCAGTGGCAATCTTTACGCAAGCTCAGACTACAACCAAGATTGGCTTCGCAGACGTTGAATACATCTTCAGCCAGATGCCGGAAGCAAAACAAATTGAAACT
>JALOMY010000020.1 GCA_025455225.1 Cyclobacteriaceae bacterium
ATTGTTTTTCAAGAAAATAGCCAAATGGATTTTGAGCAGGGTTGTTAAAGGAGGGAGCCTTCTTTCGTGGCTGTCCATGTAGTGCAGTAAATGAAATAACCAGGAAGACGAGTGCGTAGAATCGAATCATAGCTAGTTGGTAACGACAAGTTTTCTCGACTGTTCGAATGAACCAATATTCATTTTAACAATATACAATCCGCCCGGTATTCCAGCCAGGTCTGTCTGAACCGTATGTTCTCCCGGTTCATAGGTTGCTTTAATCAATTGTCGCACAGGCTTGCCGCTGCGGTCATACAACAAAACGTTCACAAGTCCTTCGGCATTAATCATAAACTTAAACGAGGTAAAATCGCGTGCCGGGTTCGGAAAGCAATCACTCAGGTTAAATCGCTCGCGTATAAAAGTGTCGGCATTGGAAATTACCTGTACAGCAAGCGGAAGAGGTTCATACATTCCACCTTCATCTTTAGGCCCGTCAATAAAGTTGCCGAAGAAGATGTCGTTGGTGATTTTATTTTTATCAACCAGCATCCAGTCTTTAAGCAAATTGGCGTACACCTGGCGGTAGTCGTATTGCATTTCAATATTATCCTTGGTCATATCCGGTACATTCCCGATTACACCAGGCTGTACACCCCGGCCAAAAACGAAAATAGGACCACCCGTACCATGATCAGTTCCATAACTTCCATTGGAGTGAACCCGTCTTCCAAATTCTGAAGTAGTGACGGTAAGCACCCGTGACTCCAATCCTCGGGCACGCAAATCATCCTGAAAAGATTTCATGGCGGTTGAGATGTGATACATCAGGGCTGCATGGATACCCATGGTAGGATCATAGCTTTCAACCTGTGAAGCGTGTGTATCAAATCCACCAATCTTTACCATAAAGACCTTCGTTTTACAGCCTCCTGCCAGAAGGCGGGCGATCAATTTTAACTGCGGTGACAGGTAGTTGCGTTTGCTTCCGGTAGGGGCATTGAACGGGTAAACTTCCGGATAGGTGACGGATGAATTTCCACCCGCCAGGTAAAGTTCATATAAACGTTTGGCATAGTCATCGGATTTTTTCTCCAGTCCTAAAATCCAATTCATTTCCTTACCGTAAGGCGAGTTATCAAGAAATTCAGGTGGTTTTCCTCGTGGATCAATGTCTTTATCCTGAAACCCCTCCAGGTCCTCTACCAGGTTCGCAAAACCAACAGGATCATTAAGCGACAAGGAGGTAGGAATATTTCCTTCCTGGTGAAAAATGAGCGATACATCACTTCCCATTTCAATACCGAGCGGATCGGGCATTTCCTCATTCGGAAAATCCTGTGGGTACTGAAGCGGTGCATATTCCTGTTGAAGGTAACGACCGACCCAGCCGGAAGAGTAGTAATCATCAGAACCACCTCCCATAAACCAGATATCGCGACCGCGGAAGTGTGAACCATTATTGTTCTTATAGGAAACTCCTTGTACAAACGCTACCATACCCTGGTCGTACAAGGCTTTCATGGCCTGCATATCAGGATGAAGGCCCACCTGGATTTCAGAGGGTAACGTACTGTCTAATGGAATATACTTGCGAATGCTATTGTTTTTTGGGATGGCAATGTTCGCCCTTCGGCTATAATAAAGATCGTATTGATCCACCGGGATCAGTGAATTTAATCCGTCATTTCCACCGTGTAACTGAAGGATAATCAGCACCCGGTCGCTGTCACCCTGCTGGGCCAACCTGGATAGGGGATTGCTGGCCATAACCTTTAAGGGTATTCCATTGATGGTAAATGGAATACTCATAGCCAATGGAATCTTCTTCAAAAAATCTCTGCGCTTCATGTTAGTGGAGTTGGTATTCGGGGGATTGCAGCATGGCATTAAATAAATTTTCGAGCTGGCGTCTTACGGTTTCCGGATCAAATCCGTTGGTCCAGCGAATGGTCCAGGCTCCTTCCGGATCATCATCGATTTTTGGATTTTCAAGGAAAGAAACCAGAAAGAAATTCAATCGCTCAGCCGTAATGGTGGCCGTATCATCAGCATTGGTATCAAAGGTCAGGTTATTGCTCACAGGTAATAAGAAACGGGCAAGCTCGAGGATCAAATTGCGGGCATTTGATGCAATACCCGGACTGATGGTATTCTGAACGAAACTCACTACATCAGTTTTCAACATGCCGTCTTCCATTTGGCTGATGAACTTCCGGATAAATTCATAGCGCCTGGTCAGGTAATTCACCGTGATCCAGCTGCGGTGGTAGACCGGAAATTGATGATAGGCATCATATCCGGCCACATCAAAAGGTTGATAAAAGCTCATTCCCTGGTCATTGGCCAGATTAATAATCTCACCGGTCATCTCATAAAAAGAAGGAGCATTGGTTGTGCTATCCGGAATCGGGTAGTTAAAAAATCGCAGTGTGCCAACGATCAGGTCAAGAGGTGATTTAATGATGCCTCCAAAGTTATCATCGTTATAACCGGCTGCAGCTTCATAGAAATGCTGACTGCGCAACAAATTTTCAACAACAGGCTGAAGTTTAAATCCGTTAGCCCTGAACGTGTTGGCCATTTCTGCAATGATCGTATTGTGCAGTGTTTCAGAAACCTCATGATAAACATAGAACCGGTAAATCTTGCGGCATATATTCCGTGCAGTCTCTTCCTGTTCATAAATCATATCAATCAGTTGACTGATTTCATCAAGCGCACTGGCAAGTGTTGGATTGCCTCCGTTGGTGAGCAAAGGATCGGGTTGAATAACGTAAGGAAGCCCTGTGTTGGAATCGATAAAACTGGTACTGAATTCCTTAATACCATTATCATGGCCGGAGGCGAACGTATCACTTCCCCGTACGCGACCTCGCGGAAGGCTGGTGTCAGGGTCCAGGTTGATGAAGTTATCGTCAAAATCAAACCCGGAAAGGACGCGGGCAGCTGCCTGAACATCCTGCTCCTTGAAGAGAATATAATCCCCTGGTCCCGGTGTTGGAGGGAGCGAACCTTCCAATCCTCTACCTATAGAAAAGAGTTCAAAAAGTTCGCGGGCATAATTTTCATTTGGGCTACCTTTTACGTTTTGGTTCCCATCAAGTAACCGAAGCATGGCATTATCCACGCTTACTTTCTTGGTGAGTTCCCTGAAATTAAATTCAGGGGCCGCTGTTCGATCCAGTGCAAACAGCCGAAATAATTGATTTTGAAAATACAGGGCACGGCTGCTGCTGATTTTTTCCTGTATCGCAGTAAAATGGGTATGGAAAAACATAACCAGTTTTTCACGTGCAGCATAGGCAAGGCCTTGGGCAATAGGTACGCCTGCACTCAGCATCTGGCCAACAAACCATCGCTTAAAATACTCCTGGTAGTCGCCATCCATTTTATCCGGATCCATAATTCCGGAAACCGCCCATTCCTGGTTGGTATCGGGATCGGTGGGTAAGATTGGGTCTGGGAGCGTTTGGTTGAATAAAAGATTGGTTGCCTGAGTTGGTGTCAATGAGGCAAAAGCCTCAATTTGTTGTTTGGTAGGACCAAATGTGGCCCTTCGTAAGAGATGAGCCGCACGATTCAGGCCAAGGGTTCCTGTATATTCAGTTAGTGGCATGTTGTAAAGAGAATCATTCGTTTGATTGTAAGTAATTCGAATTCCAAATAAAACCGTAAATGAGGGATGAAGCGCTTTTACACCCGGTAATTGATTTTACAAGATCAACCCGGGTTCAGGATTATCCTGATTTGCTGGATTAAATAACATCTCCTTCTAAATTTACCTGTATGAAAATTATTGAATGCCCGCGTGACGCCATGCAGGGCCTTAAGGAGTTTATCCCTACCGAAATGAAAATCAGGTACATCAACCAATTGCTTAAAGTTGGATTTGATACCCTTGATTTTGGAAGTTTCGTATCACCGAAGGCCATTCCACAAATGAAAGACACCGTTCAGGTATTGGAAAAGCTGGAATGGAGGGAAAGCTCTTCAAAACTATTAGCCATAGTTGCCAATGTGCGGGGTGCCCGGGAAGCTTCAGCTTTGGAAGGAATTCATTACCTCGGATTTCCCTTGTCAATATCTGAGACGTTTCAAATACGAAATACCAATAAATCTATCAGTGAAGCACTTAATGAATTGTCGGAAATACAGGAGTTATGTGTTAAATCGGGTAAACAGCTGGTAAGTTACATCAGCATGGGATTTGGCAATCCATACGGTGATCCTTATGATGAAGAGTTGGTTTTAAATTTTGTCGACATCCTTAAAACGTTGGATGTTACCATTATCTCTCTTGCAGATACGATCGGGGTTTCAAAGCCGGAATCAATTTCAAGACTTTTTAAAAAGTTGAGCTCGAATTTTCCATCGCTTGAATTGGGAGCTCACCTCCACTCCACACCCGATACGGCCCGCGAAAAAATTGATGCAGCCTGGTTAGCCGGGTGCAGACGCTTTGATGGAGCACTGAAAGGGTATGGCGGTTGCCCCATGGCCAAAGATGATCTGGTTGGAAACCTGGCCACGGAAACCATTCTTGCCTATCTGGAAGAGAAAGGAGATGCTCCTAAACTTGATAAGGGAGCCTTCCTTCAAGCAATGACTCTGGCCAACGATGTTTTTACCCATCATTAATTTATTTCACCAGCGAATACATCTTTCCGGGGAGTGATTTAACAATACCACTAAACTCCAGGGCAAGCAGTACGGAGGCCAATTGACTTACGGGTATGTTGGAACGCCAGCTTAATTCATCAATCATCAGGGGGCTTTTTTCCTCCAACAGAGACAGTATGGTTTTCTCTTCCGTATTAAGTCCCTCAATTTCAATTGCTTTTTTCTTCGGTTTTAAATCCTTGGTTTCAGGCGTCCAGTTCATAATGTACTCCAGGTCTTTCACTGACGTTATCATATGGGCTTTGTTGGTTTTGATCAGGTTATTGCAGCCGGTAGAATAGGTAGTACCAACGCTTCCGGGAAAAGCAAAGACATCCTTATTGTAGCTGTTTGCAATTTCTGCAGTTATAAGCGCACCTCCCTTTTCTCCTGCTTCAACAACAACCAAAGCGTCTGCTAATCCGGCAATGATTCTGTTGCGTTCCGGGAAATTGTGTGCATCAGGTTTGGTGCCGAACGGGTTTTCGGTGACGAGTCCACCCATGGCCTGCATTTTTCGTGCAGTTTCTTTATGAGCGGATGGATAAACCACATCGATACCACTCCCCATAATGCCAATGGTTGGGAGATTGTGTACCAGGGCCTGTTTATGGGCATGAATGTCAATGCCGTATGCCAGTCCGCTTATGATTAAAGGCTGGTGGACGACTAACCCATCAATCAGTTTTTCTACGAGTTCTTTTCCGTATGAAGTGGCTTGCCGGGTTCCGACAATCGCAACGGTCCTTGCGATTTCGAAATCAATATTGCCTTTGCAATAGAGAATGGAGGGAGCATCCGGTATTTGTTTAAGACGGGAAGGATAACGTTTGTCTGTATAGAACAGAATTTCTACGGATTCACGTTTGGCCTTAATCAATTCTTGTTCAGCCTGGTCGAATACATTCGCTTTACTGATGGTTTCCGCAATTACAGGCCCGACTCCCGGAATTTTCAGCAACTTTCCCTTGGGTAACTGAAATACCTTTTCAGCTGAACCACTGTAACTTACCAGTTGTCGTATAGTATAATCGCCCAGGCCGGGTATGAAATGAAGAGCAAGAAGGGCCAGTCGGTTCGAATCGGTCATGGTTAAAAATCACTTCAAAATGACTTAAAAACAAAAAATCCTGTGATTAAACAGGATTTTTTAAAATCAGCTATTGACAGAAATCAATGAATACGGTCGCGAATTTCTGTAAGGAATTTCCGAACTCGTTTTAATGAATCAAGCAATTCAATTTTATCTTTTACGGATCCGGAATCGTTCTTCAGCATTTCTTTGGCGCCCTGCAGAGTAAACCCTTTTTCTTTTACCAGGTGGTAAATAGTACGGACGTTCTCAATATCTTCTTTTGTAAACTGTCGATTGCCCTTGCGGTTCTTTTTTGGCTTGATGATATCAAATTCAGATTCCCAAAAGCGGATTAAGGAAGGGGCAACGTTAAACTGTTCAGCTACTTCACCAATGGAGTAGTAAAGTTTTTCGATTTCTTTTTCCTTGTATGCCATGTTATTGAGCAAGGTAAGTAATTAATCCATTCTCGTCAATGCGAACGGGAACTTCCGGAAAATCTTTTTTTGTCAGTGATTGCATGATGCGAATCACGCGCTTTTCCGGATCAATTAAAACCCGATCACGGTAAGTTTGATAGGTTGGAGTGATTTCACCCTGAAGAAATTCTCCTTCTTTATTGGTAAACACTTTTACAATAGGAGCCAGGCCGTTGATTCCGGAAACATTTATTCCGCCATATGTACAGAAGTTGCCCAGGCTGTAAGCGATAAAGCGATTCTTGTAAACTTCAACCGATCGGGTAACATGGGGGCCATGACCGAAAATAACATCGGCACCGGCATCAATTAAGGCATGAGAAAATGCATAGACGTTTCCACGGTTTTCACCGTAATACATTTCAGTTTGACGGGTTACGTATTGGTGCTGCGGGCCTTCGGCTCCTCCATGAAATGAAACAATAACAACATCAGCCAGTGAATCCAGGTGTGCAACAAGGGATTTGGCACCTTCGATATCATTCAAGGGAACGCAATTACTGTTTGGGGCGAATGCGATGAAACCAAAGCGTATTGAATTCTTTTCAAAAATCACGTATTTCTGCTGAAGTTGTCCGGCATGGTAAATACCGGCATCTTCCAGGGTTTTCATACTGCTTTTACGACCTGTTTCACCAAAATCGCCTGCGTGATTATTGGCGAGGCTCATGGCATCAAACCCGGCATTGACCAGGTTTTGCACATAACGGGTTGGGCTTTTAAAGACATAGCAAACATCCGGGTTCCGGCATGTTTTAGGTGTTCCGCCTTCATCCAGTAATACTCCCTCCAGGTTGCCTATGGTTACATCTGCATTTTTTAGTATCGATTCAACATCGCGCATTAGATTTATTCCATCATTAGGCGGTAAAACTGGCTTTGGGTACGAAGAGCCCATCATAATATCACCTACACCAATAATGCTAACCGTGTCGCGTTGTCCGAAGGAAGTTGTTAAGGTGACTGCCAGAAGAAATACTAGTACAATTTTCATGTTTGTAAAAACAGGGCGCAAAGAAAACCAATTTTATGGAACCGGCAATCCGTTTCAACAAGACTTACGGAGTAGTGGCAGAAGTTGGCTGGATTATCTTTTGAAATTCAGCCTGGCTGAGATCGCGTTGGAAAAAGTGGATTGGGTTAACAGGTTTGCCCTTAAGAAACACCTCATAATGTAAATGGGGTGCAGCTGAAATTCCGGTGTTCCCAACAAACCCAATAATGTCGCCACGCTTAACGAAATTTCCGGGCTGAACATTGAATTTCTGAAGATGGGCATAACGGGTTTCATATTCAAATCCATGATCGATGTAAACCACATTGCCGTAGGAGTTTGAGTAATACGCCATGGAAACCCGACCATCCGCGGTGGCATAAACCGGAGTGCCGAATCCTGCACTGAAATCCAGACCTTTATGATCCATCAAAACATTGAATATCGGGTGAAGCCGTGTTCCAAAAGTAAGATGGAGGGTAGTGAGCTGCTTTTTATCAATAGGTTGTATGGCTGGCCGAGATGCCAACATCCTGTTTTTATGCTTGGTTGCTTCGCTTAGTTGGTCAAATGATTGTTGAGCTACCTGCATCTGGTTTTTCAGCTTGTCAACTTGGTAATATCCGTCTTTGATGATTTTCAGATCTTCAATTCCAGCCGGGATTTTTTCGTTACCTCCCGCACCGGCTACGCGTTCTTCCGGTGAAAGAGGGTTGAGATCAAGCAATACCCGGTAACGATTATCATCTTTCCAGGCCAGACTATCCAGTTGCTGGTTGAGACCATCTGCATCTTTAATTAGCTTATCCCAGCGTTTTACCAACCGGTTGTTTTGATGGATCAATTGCTGTTCCTGGAGTGAGGAATACTTATTGATGTACCAATAAACAGAAGGAATTGCCGTTAGCAGGGAAAGAAGTAAGTAAAGGAGAGCTCGTTTAATGAATTTACTTCCGGAAGGAAAGACCGGTTCAAACTGGCAGGTTTCTGAGTTATATCGATGGTAAACAATTTTCATTTTAATCGAGTGACTCTTTTTTCTGTCCGGCAATTTTCAATAATGCTGCGTAATCTGTGCTGCTCAGATTTTCCATAAAAAAATCGGCAGGATTAACAGGTTTATCGTGCCAGATGATTTCATAATGCAGATGGGGAGCAATGCTGCTGCCACTTACACCAACGCGGGCAATGATGTTTCCTTTTTCAACTTTTTGCCCGGGTTTAACCAGAATTTCTCCCAGGTGATTAAACCGGGTTTTGAATCCGTTATCATGATCGATTTCAACCTGGTTTCCTTCACCCATTGGAAACTCATTTTTTCGAACCATAACAACACGCCCTGAAGCCGTTGCATAAACGTCAGTTCCGCGGGGTGCCACAAAATCAACACCCGTATGAATATAATTGCCTTTATGAAAGGGGTTGATACGCATTCCGTAGCCTGATGCAATTTGTTCCAGGTTAATCAGATCCACGGGCAACAGGGTTGGAAGCGATGAAAGCAGGGACTTGCTTTGAGAATCGAAATGGATGTTCTGTGAAAAGTAAGAATTTGAATAACGGGTGTGATCCAGGAGTTTAGCAGTCGCTGAATGTGTTCTTTTAAAGAGTTTACTGAACTCAATGGATTCCGCATCAATGGAGGGATTTACCTTCGCGTTTAAATTCGATGATGGACGGGCTGCAATTAATTCCCTTTGAATAAACTGATCGGTTTCTTGAAGTGATGCAAGTGACAACCGAACCTGCTGCAACTCGGTAAATAGATTAGTATAATGCTGTTCGAGCAATTGATTCTCGGTTTTAAGGTGTTGCTCCTTTTCGGTTGTGACATAAGCACTGTGCAGAAACAAGAGACCAAAAGAAATACCGGTAGTAAGAGCAGTATAAATCAAAACCGGAAGAAGAATATCCCTTAACGTTTTAGGTACGGGCTCGTAACGGCATGTTGCAGGATTATATCGATAACGGTTTTTAAACATTGGATCTTAAAAAAATCAAGTAAACCTGCAGGTAGTCATGTATCGCGTCTTAATTTTGTGCCCTTATCCTCCAAATAGCTGTTTATTAGCACTTTTGGCGGGCTAATTTAGTAAAATATGTATAGTAAGCTAGTTTAGGTGCTCATGGATTCAGCAGTAATCAGACAAAAGTTTCTTGATTTTTTCAAACGGAAAGAACACCTGATTGTGCCTTCGGCACCTCTCGTTCTTAAGAATGACCCCACACTGCTTTTCACCAATTCGGGTATGGTGCAGTTTAAGGATTATTTCCTTGGCCATGCCCAGCCGAAAAGCAAGCGTATTGCCGACACACAAAAATGCCTTCGTGTAAGCGGTAAGCATAACGACCTGGAAGAAGTAGGTATCGATACCTATCACCACACCATGTTCGAAATGCTGGGCAACTGGTCATTTGGTGATTACTTTAAAAAGGATGCGATTGCGTGGGCTTGGGAATTACTTACGGAAGAGTATCATTTACCGAAAGACCGCTTGTATGTTACCGTATTTGGCGGTGATGAGGGCGATAAACTTCCCATGGATTCAGAGGCGAAAGAATACTGGAAAGCTATCCTTCCTGAAGAGCGGATATTACTGGGTAAAAAGAAAGACAATTTCTGGGAGATGGGTGAAACTGGGCCGTGCGGTCCGTGTTCAGAAATTCATGTTGATTTACGATCCGAAGAAGAAGTCAGGAAGATTCCCGGAAAAGAGCTGGTGAATAACGATCATCCACAGGTTATTGAAATATGGAACCTGGTCTTTATGGAATTCAACCGTAAGGCCGATGGTACACTCGAGAAACTTCCTGCCCAGCATGTGGATACCGGTATGGGATTCGAGCGGCTATGCATGGCCATCCAGGGTAAAACATCAAACTACGATACAACTGTATTCAAACCTCTGATTGATTTTATTTCTTCTTCAGCCCGCATTGCATACGGTACTAATGAAAAGACGGATATCGCCATTCGAGTATTAGCCGATCACATACGGGCGGTTGCTTTTGCAATTGCAGATGGCCAGTTGCCATCGAATACAGGGGCAGGTTATGTTATCCGAAGAATTTTGCGAAGAGCGGTTCGTTACGGGTATACGTTCCTGAATTTCAAAGATCCATTCATGCATCAACTTGTAGCGGTACTGGCCGATCAGTTCAAGGATGTGTTTCCTGAATTGAGCGTACAGCAGGATTACGTCAGTAAGGTTATTTACGAGGAAGAAGTTTCTTTTCTGAAAACGCTGGAGAAGGGATTAAAGCGATTTGAAACTATCGAACAGGAACTCAAGGGAAAAGTAATTCCCGGACACATTGCTTTTGAATTGTACGACACATTCGGATTTCCCTTTGACCTGACTTCATTGATTGCACGTGAACGAGGTTATTCGGTTGATGAACATGGATTTCAACAGGAAATGGAAAAGCAGAAGTCTCGGTCTAAAGCTGCGGCAGCCAAAGAAACGGGCGACTGGATTATGACAGGTGAAGATGAAAAGACGGAATTTATTGGTTACGACTTCCTGGAAGCGAATGTAAAAATTATTAAATACCGAAAGCTGGTTCAGAAGAATAAGGAACAATATCAATTGGTGTTTGATAAAACACCTTTTTATGCTGAAAGCGGTGGCCAGGTTGGCGATACCGGGTACATAGAACAAGGAAGTGAAAAAATATTTATTACCGATACCAAAAAGGAAAACGAACTGATTGTTCATTTCTGTGATAAACTTCCCGTTAACCTGGAAGGTAGTTTTCGCGCGGTTGTCAATATTCGGAAGCGTAAAATGACAATGAATAATCATTCGGTAACCCACTTGTTGCATGCCGCTTTGCGTGAAGTATTAGGAAAGCATGTAGAGCAAAAGGGCTCACTGGTTAATGAGAAGGTGGCACGGTTTGATTTTTCCCATTTTGCTGCAATGACTCCCGAAGAGATTCAACAAGTTGAAGACCGGGTCAATGCGAAAATACGGGAAGATATTCAGGCTGATATCAGGTTAAATGTGCCGATCAATGAAGCAAAAAAGTTGGGAGCCATGGCTTTATTCGGAGAAAAGTATGGTGATTATGTGCGCGTAGTAACTTTTGACCCATCCTATTCGGTTGAATTATGCGGAGGAACTCACGTGCCGGCAACAGGTACTATTGGTTTGTTCAAGATTGTATCAGAAAGTTCGGTGGCAGCCGGTGTTCGAAGGATTGAAGCAGTCACTGCTGAAACTGCTGAGCATTATGTAAGAAATGAACTGACTCTCTTACATGAGATACGTTCGCTGCTTAAAAACCCTAAGGATTTAGTAACCTCAGTTAAAAATCTGGCAGAGGAGCGACATGCGCTGGAAAAGAAACTGGAAGCGCTACACCTTGAGCAGGCAAATACAATTAAGGATAAGCTGGCAAGCCAGGCTCAGGCAGTAAACGGGGCACACATCATTATTGAAAAGATCTCTGTACCAACGGCTGATGCGCTGAAGAATATTGCATACGCTTTACGAAATCAATTTGATGATTTAATCCTGGTACTGGCAGCAGAAGTTGAGAATAAACCTCAGGTTGCTGTAATGATTGGAGAAAAATTGCTGGAAGCCAAAAAGTACCATGCCGGGGAAATGGTTAAAGTATTAGCCAAAGAAATTGAAGGAGGCGGAGGAGGCCAGCCCTTTTTCGCTACAGCTGGCGGTAAGAATTTGAAAGGAATAGATGCCGTAATTACGAAAGCCAAAAGTTTGATTCAACCAAAATGACTCACATTCTTTCTAGAGGCATCTGGTACAATTTCAAAGGCTGATAAGCATGGACATTTCAGATGAAGTAAGAGCAAAATATACAGCTGTAATTGGCCTGGAAGTGCATGTTCAATTGTTAACAAGCAGTAAGATATTTTCGAGCGATGAAACTTACTTTGGAGCCAGTCCGAACACGCAGGTAAGTGTGGTTTCATTGGCGCATCCGGGCACCTTACCCAAGTTAAACCGAAGAGCACTGGAGTTTGCTATAAAGATGGGGTTAGCGTGCCAGTCGGAAATCAGCCGGTTTAACCTGTTCGACAGAAAAAATTATTTTTATCCGGATCTGCCGAAAGGATACCAGCTAACGCAAGATCGTACTCCTATTTGCCGCGGAGGCACTGTACCGGTAACCTTAAAAAGCGGAATAACCCGTAATATTCTTCTAAATCGAATACATCTTGAAGAAGATGCAGGGAAATCGATTCACGTGGAAGGCGAAGACGATACATTGGTTGATTTCAACCGGGCGGGTATGCCGTTGATTGAAATTGTTACTGAACCGGTTATTCGGTCATCAGAAGAAGCCTATGTTTTTCTTTCTGAGATTAGGAAATTGGTGAGGTACCTCGGCATATGTGATGGCAATATGGAAGAAGGCTCCATGCGTTGCGATGCCAATGTGTCCATCATGTTAAAACAATCCGATACGTTTGGTAAAAAGGTGGAGATTAAAAACATGAATTCTCTCCGGAATGTACAGCGGGCAATAGAGGTTGAGATCGATCGGCAGATTTCTTTGGTTGAGGCGGGCGAAGAGATTGTTTCTGAAACCCGGACATTTGATGCTGATGTGGGAGTAACTTCAGCTATGCGAACCAAAGAAGAGTTAAACGACTACCGCTACTTCCCGGATCCGGATCTTTCACCGGTTGTTGTAACCGATGCCTGGCTAGATGAAATCAAATCAGGAATGCCTGAATTACCCCAGGCATTACTTCAAAAATTCGTTAGTGAATATGAATTGCCTGAGTACGATGCGCGGCTTCTTACAGAATCAAAAGAAATTGCTCATTATTTTCTATCGGTTGCCGAGCATGTGAACAACTACAAAGCAGCTTCCAACTGGATAATGGGACCGGTGAAATCCTACCTGAACGAACATGCCTTAACCATCGATCAATTTCCGGTTAAGGCAGAAACTTTAGCTGAGTTAATCCGGTTAATCGATGAGGGTAAATTAAGTTTTAGTGTTGCCTCTCAGCAGGTATTCTCAACACTTATTACTAGCAAGGAGAATTCTGCATTAAGCGTGGCACAGCAATTGAATGTTATTCAGGATAGCGATGAATCTTCCTTACTGCCATTGATTGAGGAAGTAATTGCTAACTTTCCGGAAAAAGTAATTGAATACAAGAAAGGAAAGAAGGGATTAAAAGCCATGTTTATCGGGGAGGTTATGAAACGAAGTAAGGGTAAAGCCGATCCTAAATTGACCGATCAATTAATATCAAAGAAATTACAAGAAGCATGAATATACAGGGATTAAAGAGCAGTTTTGTTTTAGTTGTTATTTTATTGTTGCTGGGATGTTCTTCCAACGGCCAGCAGGCAAAGAAATCAGGAAGTTGGGAAGTTGTGATCAGCGGTACGGTTAAAAACCCGCAAACAGGAGGTGTCATTTCCATAACCGAATTAACCAAGTCGGGCAATGCATGGAAGGATACAATTAAATTAAAAAGTAATTCAACCTTTGTTAAGAAAATATCCATCACCGAGCCTGGATACTATAAATTGAATTTTTACAACCAGCAAATGGTTGATCTTATTCTGTATAAGAACAATCTGGAAGTTATTGTTGATGGTAATGACGCCAATGGTTTTTTTGAAGTTAAAGGCTCACCTGAAATTGAGTTTATCCAATTTGCACAGGCTACCTTGAATAACGTACAATCCTCTCCGGAAGCCCAGCAACTGATTGCCGATTTTAACAAAGCAGTAGCGGCCAATGATCAGAAAAAAATTGGCGAGCTTCAAACTGAATATCAAAAGCTGGTGATCAAAGCAAGTGATAAAGTGGCTGAGCGCATTAAGGAAAGTCCGCCATCGCTCGGAGTTATCAACATACTTCAAAATCAGATGATTGATAAAGATCAATACATGAATGTGTACGTTTCTACAGCCGAAAAACTGAAAAAGGAATGGCCTGATTATTCCCATGCCAAGGATTTTATCGCCATGGTCGATGGAATGAAGGTAACAGCTATTGGCCAGATGGCACCCGAGATTTCCCTGCCTGATCCCGATGGAAAAATAATACCCCTTTCTTCTATGCGTGGGCAGTATGTGTTAGTGGATTTCTGGGCTAAGTGGTGCGGGCCTTGCCGCAAGGAAAATCCCAACATCGTTCGGGCCTACAATAAGTATAAAGACAAAGGATTCACCGTATTTGGAGTTTCACTGGATAGAAGCAAGGAAGACTGGCTACAGGGTATTCGTGAAGATGGTTTAACCTGGACTCATGTTTCTGATTTGAAATTCTGGCAATCGGAGGCTGCGAAAACCTATAATGTAACCGCTATTCCTTTTTCGATTTTACTGAATCCGGAGGGTGTAATTATTGCCAAAAATCTGAGAGGCGCTGCCCTTGATGAAAAACTTGAAGAAATATTTAATAATCAGGGTAAGTGAAAGGAGCTACTTTAATTCTTCTATTGGGTGTCTCTTTGATTTCCTGTATCGGAACCCGGGAAGAGAGTGAATCTCAAGCGTTGACATTCGATATGAAGACGATTCGCATTGAATCGAAAGGAGGGTGCCGCTCGGATAGTGTTGCTTGCGCAAGCTTCGAAGTTTCTTACCCGGAATTTCATGATCTCAAGCCCGAAGCACAGGAAAAACTGGAAGAATTAATTAACCGGGCTATTGCCTACGATAATCCGGAAGCAGATGAATTCTCGATTGAGGAAATGGGCAACCAGTTTGTTAATGATTTCGATTCCTTTCAATCCGAGTTTCCTGAAAATGAGTTTGGCTGGTATTTCAAAACCACATTCGAAGTTCTTAGTAATTCAGATACCCTGGTCAGTTTAAGTGCGGCCTCAGAATTTTTTACCGGTGGAGCTCATGGAGGATATACTGTGTATTATGTAAACATGAATCCGGAAACGGGAAATACGGTTGCACTTCAGAATGTTTTGAAACCGGGTTTTGAGGCATTTATCAATCAGGTTGGGGAGGAGGCTTTCCGTAAATCGAGAGAACTTTCACCAGAAGATAACCTTGCCGAAAAAGGATTTGAATTTCCGGATGGAAAATTTGCATTAAATGAGAATTACGGATTTAAAGCTGAAGGAATTGTATTCTTTTTCAACAGTTATGAAATTGCTCCTTATGCCATGGGCCCGACTGAAGTTTTGATTCCCTGGGAGAGTTTAGTGGAATTTCGAAAATAGTAACTACTCAACATGGGTAAAGCAATACGCAATCAGATTTGCCCCCATGCGTAAGGCATCACGATGTTTTTCTTCCGGTGTATTGTGTACCCGAATATCTTCCCATCCGTTTCCTAAATCACATTCATAAGAATAAAAAAGCACAAGTCTTCCTTCGTAAATAATTCCAAATCCCTGGGCAGGCTTGCCATCGTGTTCATGAATTTTAGGTAATCCTTTCGGGAAACTGAATTTTTGATGATAGACCGGATGGTCATAAGGCAATTCTTTTAATTCGAGTTCCGGAAATACTTTCTTGAGTTCCAGGCGAATGAACTTATCCAATCCGTAATTATCATCAATATGTAAAAAGCCGCCACTGATCAGGTACTTGCGCAAATTGGATGCTTCACTTTCGGAAAATACCACATTACCATGCCCGGTCATGTATACATAGGGATATAGAAAGAGATCTTTACTCCCAACATCTACAATGTCCTCATCGTCAGCCAGATCTGTTCCCAGTTCCTGGTTGCAGAATTTAATCAGGTTGGGTAATGCGGTTTTATTGGCATACCAATCACCACCACCGTTATACTTAAGTTTGGCGATTTTTAAAGCGGATTGGCCGGTTAAAGTACCGGACAGAAGGCTAAGACTCAGAAACAAAAATACCTTTAACCACCTCATCATCATTACCCAGTAAAAAAAATCAGATTACGTTTAAACCTTTTAACCGATTAAGTATCTAAGAACCGGATTTTAACCAAATAAAACACTTAAACACTATGAATGCTATTGAAAGATTGAAAAAAGCCATGCTCTTTTTTGCGATGGCTGGTTTGGGGGTGCTGATTTCCTGCAGCGAAGAGAATGTGGCTTTACAGGAAGAGGCAGAGTTAATTACAGAAGATGCCATAACCGATGTCTATTTCGAAGATGTAGATGATATTGCTGGTTTAGCTTTATTGTCTGATGATGGAACTGATAATGGTGGTCGGGTTGCTGAATCGCGAACCATAATCATTCAGGATTCGCGTTGCAATTGTGAAAGCGTGGTGGTAACCATTACGATTGACCCACAGTCAACACCTGAAAAACCGATCGGTGATATTGTAATTGATTTCGGTGAAGGTTGTACCGATGCATTGGGAAATGTACGCAAAGGGAAGATTCTGATTCATTTTGAAGGCAGAAGATTCTTACCCGGATCAACAGTAGTTGCCACTTTCGATAACTATTCCATCAACGACATTCAATTGTCCGGAACGCGTACACTTACAAACATTACGGAAAGTTCAGTAAGCGCTCCTAAATTCCA